>NZ_JBQHWA010000014.1:0-91426 GCF_052064225.1 Blautia massiliensis (ex Liu et al. 2021)
GTTCATGACCGGGATACGAATGCAAGTATCAATATTCTGAAAAAAGGACTGCAGATGCAGTCTGCATAAAGATAAAAACTGTACCGTAGGGTATACGGGAACAGTATAAATATAGCTTGTGGACACTGTGTAAGACATTGCAGTACCGTAAGGCGTTTGCCAATGCAGTAGTGGGAGAAGCAAGAATCCCCCTGCTTTAGCTGCGGGGAGTGTCAAGGAATGAGAAGTAAGAAGAGAATTCAGGATGGGATCAAATATGGTCTGATCTATACAATTGTATTAATGATTCTGGGAATTGCAATCACAGAGATTTTCCCTAGGGCATTTGCAACGCTGTTTAATGCGGGACAGTCGAGAGAATATTTTATCGGAGCAATGAGAGTGATCTCTATAAGTTTCCTGTTCGCAGGAATCAATGTTGCTTATGTATAAGGATTGCCAGTAATCAATCTGGCAGATAACTGATAAAAATAGAATATTGTGAGCGAAGTAAGGCGTGAGTCATAAAATATGGCTTGCGTCTTTTTCTTTGTCTGAAAGGAAGTGATAAGTTTGAACAAGAAGTTTTTGAAGCATTATATGGAAACCAATCCAGAAGGGATAGCACAGACCTATATCTTTCTGGTGGACAATCAGGATATAGCGTTAAATATTGTAATGTCAGGTTATCAGGCACTTTGTCTGGTGCAGGAAGATGACGGGTATTATTTCAGTGCAGATTCTTTTATAGAGGAAATGAGAGCTATTCAGTTTACTGGCAGCTGTCAGTGCGCCTACTACCGACAAGTGGAAGCTGCTTGCGAAGAAGCAGGCAGAAACGCTGGAGAAAGTGACGGTGGAGAGGGACGAATTACAGGTGAGAAATCAGAAGATGAACGAGTTTATCCAGAAATTTCAGGAAAGGACACACAAGCTGAAAATGGAAAAACAGAAGCTATTCTTCGAGAATCACGAAATGCAAGACGAAATTCGGAAGTTAAACGACGAAATTCATCATTTGACAACCGAACTGTCCGAAACGCAGAAGCTGAATCAATCGCTTCAGAAGAACAACGACGATTTGAGGAACAGAAACGGATTGAAGAGCAGGAGAGAGCAAGAGCAGCTCGAAGAAGAAATAAAAGACGTTCAGGACCAGAACTCTAAATTGCAGATACAGGTGAATAAATCATCTGTGCAAGCTGTTGATGAGGCATATAGAAAACAAAAAGAAGCAGAAAAACAATTACGGTCATTAAAGCATCAGGCGGAACAGAATAGAAAGATAGCTGAGAAGGAAGTGCAAAAACTGAAAAAAAGAATAAAATTGCAATCAGAGAAAATAAACGAGATAAAATTTTTCTGTGGAATTGGATATATAGTGGCATTTGTACTTTCAGCTTGTCTTGTTAAGATGTGTTTCTTGTGATTTTAAATGCGATATTTCAGAATTGAATTATGATTTTTGATGGATTAGATTGTTTGAAACGCATTTCTATGATATGATGATAAATACCATGTGAACAGGTATTTCAAGCAAATAAGATTGAGGTGAAAAAATGGCAGTTAGTTACAAGAAATTGTGGAAATTGTTAATTGATAAAGAAATGATGAAGAAAGATTTGCGTGCAATGACAGGAGTTAGTACAACAACGATGTCTCGATTATCAAAAGATGAAAATGTAAGTACAGAGATTCTGTCAAAGATATGTTCTGCTTTGAATTGTGATGTGGGAGACATCATGGAATTTGTTCCTGATAAAAAAGAGGATCAGTAAGGAGGTACGGGAACATGGAGCATTCTTATCCTTATATTGCATCTTTAACCAGAGAGCCGTTCCTTTTCTACGAAATGCGTTCTACCGCAAAGCTAATAGTAGAAGGAATTTCCGATGATGCGATTGTAAAAGAAATTGTAGAGCAGAATCTCTTCCAGTACCCAACGGAAAAATCTATCACACGCATGGCGAAAGCCTGCATCAAACGGCTTCATGCACTGGAAGATGATTCACTGGTTGCTGCGATTGCGTCACAGCCAACGGATGTAGCAAAACAGATTTGTCTTTATGCCTTGATGAAGCAGAGCCGACTGGTTTGGGAATTTATGCTGACAGTCATTGGTGAGAAGTACAGATTAAGGGACATGTCTTTTGGTAAGCTTGATTTGAATACATTTTTTATGCGCTTGCAGGAGCAGAATGATACCGTGGCTTCCTGGAGCGATACTACAATAACAAAGTTAAAACAGATTATTGCCAGAGTGCTTGTTGAAACAGAATATCTCGACAACCGGGGGGCAGATCATTTGAATCCAGTATGGCTGCATCCTATTTTGGAGAATGCCATCAGAAGCAATGGCGACACGGCGGTACTGCCGGCGTTTAATTGCTTTGTGTAGGAGGTAACCAGATGAGTGAAATAAAAGAGCGCCTGGACAAAGTTCGGGCATTGATTCAGGAACCAGAGTTCCTGGAAGGCAAGGGACTCAGCAATGAGGTGAATATCAGAATCTTCTGTTATGAACCAGAGAACGAAATGGTTGTCCGCCATTTTGTGAATCAGCTGGAAACCGATCAGTCCTTAGATTGCCATTTGATCGTTTGTAATTTATATAAAACATTTCTCTCTATCTGCGATGATATGGACATCACAGATGCGATTCCCGATATGGAAGAAGCTGACGGAAGTGTTTATCTTCTGGAGCAGCTTAACTCCGCAATCGGCAATGGAGAGTTCATTGATAAAATCCAGTATGAGCCACACGAACCGGGTGATGTGCTGATGCTGATGGGGGTAGGTGAGGTATTTCCATTTATGAGAATCCATACATTACTGGAAGCCTTGCAACCGTATTTTTCGGATGTTCCGATTTTGGTGATGTATCCGGGTGAATTTGATGGTCGTCATGTAAAACTGTTCAATCGTCTGACATCAAATGATTATTACCGGGCGTTCAATGTCATAGATTAAGGGGGTATAAAGCTATGATGATTCGAGATATGTTTGCGGATGACATCAACCGCAAAATCAATGGTGTTATTAAAGTTGATCAGGCTGCTGATGATGTAATCGAGCAGGAGTTAAATGAATATGTCATCACCAGAGAATTGAAGAAACATTTCATTACGTTCTTTAATTATTACGGTGATGCTTTCGACCGGCCTACTGCGGATATGGGCGTTTGGATTTCGGGATTCTTTGGAAGTGGTAAATCACACTTCCTGAAAATGCTTTCCTACCTTCTGGAAAATAAAGAGGTAAAAGGCATCCGCAGTGTAGAGCGTTTCCGTAAAAAGTTTGAGGACGATCCGGCAACCTTTATGCTGATCGACCGTGCTACAAAGGGAACAACGGAGACAATTCTGTTCAATATTGATATTGAGGGATTCAGTAATAAAGACAAGACAGCTGTACTTCGTGTTTTTGCAAAGATGTTCTATAATCATCTGGGATATTATGGAGAAAATCTGAAAGTTGCCATGCTGGAGCGTTATATCGACCAGCAGGGAAAAACTGAGGAGTTCTGCAGAGTTTTTGAAGAAAAGAAAGGCAAGTCCTGGTTGGAAATGCGCCGTGCCTTTGCTTTCAATGGCAAGTTCATCATCCCGACACTGATGGAAGTTCTTGATATGAGTGAGGACGATGCCAAAGCATGGTTTAATGATAAAACTGCAACAGAAATTTCTATCGCACAGCTTGTGGAAGATATGAAAACTTATGTAAATACAAAGCCTGCGAACTTCCGTCTGCTGTTTATGATTGATGAGGTTGGACAGTACGTTGGTACAGATACCGATATGCTTTTGAATCTTCAGTCTCTGACTGAGAAAATCGGAAGTGAGTGCGAAGGAAAGATTTGGGTGATCTGCACCGGACAGGAAGCCATTGATGAAATCATCAAAGTTCGTGCCGATGAGTTCTCCCGTATTCAGGCTCGTTTTAAAACAAGACTGAGTTTATCTTCTTCCTCTGTGGATGAAGTTATCCAAAAACGTATTCTGAAAAAGAAACCAGAAGCAGCCAAAGATCTGGAAGGTGTTTATGAGCAGAATGATTCTGTTCTTCGTAACCTGTTCAGTTTCAGCAGTTCCATTCTGGATATTAAAGGTTATTCCGGCCCGAGGGAATTTACCGAGAACTTTCCGTTCGTGCCGTATCAGTTTATCATCATGCAGAAGGTATTTGCTGGAATCCGCAAGCACGGAAATTCCGGCAAGCACCTGTCTGGTGGTGAGCGTTCTATGCTGTCCGGCTTCCAGGAAGCTGCACAGAAAATTCAGGAGAAGGACGAGTATGCACTTGTGCCGTTCTTCCACTTTTATGATACCGTACATACTTTCCTGGATGGTTCGATCCGCCGTGTAATTGAGCGTTGCCAGAAAGCTGCCGACAACGGTGACGGCATCGAACAGCAGGATGTAGATGTACTGAAACTTCTGTACTTAATTCGATATATTGATGATATTCCTTCTAATTTGGACAATATCGTTATCCTTATGGCAGACGATATTCGTGTGGATAAGATTATCATGCGTGAAGCTGTCCGTGGATGCCTTGACCGCCTGATGAGCCAGAATTATATTGGCAGAACCGGCGATACTTATAATTTTCTGACCGATGAAGAACAGGACATTCAGCGTGAAATAAGAGATACCAATGTAGATACAGCGTCTATTGTGGCACATATTGCCCAGCTGATTTATAGCGACATTTTTAAAACCAGTAAGTTTCGTTATGGAAAATATGATTTTGCATTTGATAAGATGGTAGATGGAATTTCAGTGGGTGCATCAACTGGAGGTATGTGTTTACGATTCCTGACAGTGGCAACCGATGCTATTGAAAAAACAGATTATCGTCTGATGGCAGAATCAAAAGGCAATGAAGCAATTGTAGTTCTGGCTGATACGCCTTACTATGAATCTTTGGAATCAGCTATGAAGATTCGTAAGTATGTATTACAAAGAAATGTAAACTCATTACCAGATACAGTAAAGAAAATTATTGAAAATAAGCAGAGTGAAGCCACAAAATATGAAGAGAGTGCCATGACCGAATTGCAAGATGCTATTGAAGGGGCGCAGTTCTATGTAGACGGTGAGCATCTGGAAATCAAAGCTGGAAATGCCAAGAGTAAGATTGACCAGTCTCTTGAATATCTGGTTGCTCATGTATATAGCAAGCTCGATTTGATTACAGATCATGCAGGCAGTGATGCAGATATTATTGCGATTCTGACAGGTGCGGTAACGGCACTTCCGGGCATGGAGCCAAACCGTGATGCTGCTTCTGCTATGGAAGAATATCTGGAAATGCAGGATGCGAAAAAACTGCCGACATCTATGGCAGACGTGCAAAGCAAATATAGTGCAATTCCATATGGATGGAAAGAAATTGATATTGCTGCGGTTGCGGCACAGCTGATTTATTCCCAGAAAGTAATCATCAAGTATGCAGGCAATACCATTCAGCCAGATGACCCGAAATTGCCAGATATGCTCCGAAAAAAGAGTGAGATCGGCAAGACTTCCATCAGCAAGCGTAAAACCATTTCTGCTACGATGATGCGTGATGTAAAAGCGATGCTCCGAGAGTATTTCGACATCATGGATGTACCGGACGATGAAGATGGGCTGATTCGCTTTGTGACTGAGAAATTTGGTGAACAGCGTGATTACTATACTTCTCTGGATTCCCGTTATGACGGACATAAATACCCAGACCGTGCATTAGTTCAGGAAGCCATTCATCTGATGGATGATGTACTTTCTCAGAAGAAAGACAATATTGCTCTGATTGAGCGTGTGCTGAAAAAAGAGGATGCTCTTTTCGACAATAAAGAAGCCATGAGCAACGGCATTGAAAACTTCTTCAAAACCCAGGTAACAGTATTCGACCAGGCAGTGCAGTTTGAAAAATCTCTGCATGATGATCTTGACTGTATCGCAGAAAATGAGGAAGCACACAAGGCACTGAATACCATTCGTTTGATTATCATGGTTCAGACCGGAAGTAAGTTCAACTATAACCGGATTCGAGAACTGAATCCGCTGATGGATACGGTTCGTACAGCTCATGACAAGATGTTGGAAGAAAAACGTGTTGAGATTCTGGAAACGGTTCGTCAGTGTATGGAAGCAACCCACACTGCCGCAAACGGCGATTCCAAGGTATCCCATCTGATTGAGAAATCAGATCGGTATTTCAGCCAATGCAAGGAGAAAATCGCAGAATTAAAGAGCCTTGCCCTTCTGGATGCCATGTTTCTGCCAATGTGTCAGTACAAGGATGATACAGTCAGCAATATTGAATCTGTTTTGGAACCGCCTGCACCGAAGCCACAGGTACAGCCGACACAGCAAGGAAAAGAGCAAGCAACTGCAAAGAAAAAGGTTGTCCGAGCCTATAACCGTCAGGTTGTATTCCAGGCAAAGACCTTACAGACGGATGCGGACATTGATGATTATGTAGAGAAGATTCGTTCTCAGCTGAAACAGTTGCTGAAGAATTGCGACGAAATTAAGCTGAATTAAGGAGACAGGTATATAATGTTTATTAGTATGTTAGTATTTCAATTGTCGGGGGCATTACTATTGCTTTTAAATTGTATAAAAAGTGGAAAAGAATCGGTGATTAAAAATTGTTTTCCAGGAAGTAATGTAGTTGAACGTGATGAGAATAATAATTGCAAAATACCAAAAGAAAAGCTACAAGAAAGTGCACACAAAATATATTTGAATATTGTAGCATTTGTAGATTTAGTTATAGGTTATTTATTTGCAGCTTTTAGTCCAACTGCAGATGTTCAAATTGAGTTGGTATTAGCGAAAGTAATTGTGGCTACAGTTATATTACTTGTGTTGGAATATTATTTTAGTTATTTCTGTGCAAAAAGAATTTATGCAAAAGATATTAGCGTTCCATTCGATGAGTTAGAAGGAGTAGATACTACGGTTACAAAGCAAGAAATTGAAGACTTGTTTAAAAATATTTAAGGATGAGAATATATGGATAAGAATGCGATTAAAAAATTTGCTGTCTGGGCAAGAACAGAGTTGATTGCCCGTGTTTCCTTAAAAGGTGTGGAATACGGTATCACAGAGGACAACATTGAGGATGCCAATGCGGATAGCGTTGGCGGCAAAGTCCTCACCGCTGATGAAAAGAAGCAGCGTCAGGCTCTCATTGCTGAGATTAACGATAAAGGATATAAACAGGTCATGGAGGAGGTTGCCTACACTTGGTTCAATCGTTTCTCTGCTCTGCGATTCATGGAAGTCAACGGCTATCTTCCTTCCCATGTGCGTGTATTCACGGACGAGGAAAACGATTTTAGGCCGCAGATTATAACCGAAGCCATTCATCTGGATTTGGATGGACTCAATATGGAAAAAGTCTATGAGCTGAAAGATGCGGAAAAGACCGAAGAACTGTATAAATATCTGTTGATTGTGCAGTGCAACGCCCTGAATAAGGTTCTGCCGGGAATGTTCCAGAAGATAGCAGATTACACTGAGCTTCTTCTGCCAGACAATCTGCTCCGTGAAGGCAGTGTCATTCAGCAGATGATTGAGCTGATACCAGAGGATGATTGGAAGGATGCTGTCCAGATCATCGGCTGGCTGTATCAGTATTATAACAGCGAGAAAAAAGACGATGTTTTCGCAGCTCTGAAAAAGAATGTAAAAATCACAAAAGAAAACATCCCTGCAGCAACCCAGCTTTTCACACCGGACTGGATTGTTCGCTACATGGTAGAGAACAGTCTTGGTCGCCTGTGGCTGGAGGGACACCCGGATGTGAAAGAACAGCTTTTGCCGACAGAGGAAGAACAGTCTGCCTATGTTGCCGGAAACCGTGACCCGGAAGATACCAAATGGCACTACTATCTGGAAGAAGCCGAGCAGGAGCCGGAAGTACAGACACAGCTTGCCGAGATTCGCAAGGAATATGCCGCACTGACACCGGATCAGCTGAAAGTGATTGACCCATGCTCAGGTTCCGGTCATATTCTTGCGTATATGTTTGATGTGCTGATGAAGATTTATGAATCATACGGCTATACTACTCGTGAAGCAGTGGCAAGCATTGTGGAGAATAATATTTACGGATTGGATATTGATGACCGTGCGGCACAGTTGGCTTATTTTGCGGTAATGATGAAAGCCCGTCAGTATGATCGCCGCTTTTTCAGCCGTGGCATTCAGCCCCATGTATATGCTATTGTGGAGAGCAATCATGTGGATCAGTTTGCATTGGAGTATTTTTGTAATGGCAATATGAAGCTCACAGTCGCTATGGATACCATTATCAGCGAATTGCATGACGCAAAGGAATACGGTTCTATTCTGACAGTCACTCAGCAGGATTGGGTTGCCCTGTATAATCGCTTTGTAGAGATTACGGAAGATATAAATATGTCCCGTGAGACGGCATTGAGAGAATTACTGCCGTTGGTACAGGTGGCGGAAACACTGGCACAGAAGTATGATGTGGTTGTAACAAATCCGCCGTATATGGGGGCATCGGGTATGAGCACAAAGCTGTCGAATTATGTAAAAAAGAATTACCCTGACAGCAAAAGCGACCTGTTTGCTGTGTTTATCGAAAAATGCGAACAGATGCCGAAGAAGAACGGCTATCAGGCAATGATTACCCAGCACGCATGGATGTTCCTGTCCAGCTTTGAAAAACTGCGTGGAAAATTGCTGCATACCGATATTGTCAATATGGCGCATCTGGGCGCAAGAGCCTTTGAAGAAATCGGCGGTGAGGTGGTGCAGACCACATCGTTTGTTATGCGGAAAAGCCATATCGCAGACTATAAAGGTGAGTATTGCCGGCTGATCGAGCCGACTACACAGCAAGGCAAAGAAGATATGTTTCTTGCAGATGAAAACAGGTATACTGCTGATCAATCTAATTACTCAAAAATTCCTGGTAGTCCTGTGGCGTATTGGGTTGCATCAGCTATTTTTGAATTAATGGTTGGAGAAAAACTTGAGGAGAAATTTTTATCTGCTGGAAGGTTTAAATCTTGTAATGATGAGTTATATTTGAGGTTTTGGTGGGAACCAATAAATGTGGCATCAAATTGGCATTGCTATTGTAAAGGTGGAGATGGACGAAAATATGTTGGAAATGAAGTAAGACTTATTAATTGGACAGAGGATAGCCAGAAATATTATAAGAATAATGGCGGAGTTGGTAATAAAGCATATTGGGAAAAAGAAGGTATTACGTGGGCAACTATAACAACTTCTAAACCATCGTTTCGTATAAAGCAACAGACATACTTTTGGAGTTCATCTGCACCGACCATTTTTCATAAGCAAGGGATGAATTTAACAATATACTTGGCTTATTTAAATTCAAAGCCAGTAGAATATATTCTTGGAATATTAAATCCTACTGCAAGCCTTACTGTGGCTGATGTTTTAAAATTACCATATAAAGAATGTTGGAATACATCAATAAATAATGATTTAGGAAGTTCTAATGAAATGATATGTCGTCAAGATTGGGATTCCTTTGAAACTTCATGGGATTTCCAACGTCATCCACTGCTTCGCAAGGTTCCTACCATTTCCGAAGCCTTTGACCAGTGGCAGGCTGAATGTGATGACCGCTTCAACCAGTTGAAAGCTAATGAGGAAGAACTGAACCGTATCTTCATTGACATTTATGGTTTGCAGGATGAGCTGACACCAGAGGTTGAGGATAAGGATGTTACTGTCCGCAAGGCTGACCTTGGTAGAGATATTCGCTTTTTCATTTCCTATGCGGTTGGTTGTATGTTTGGTCGTTACTCTCTGGATGTGGACGGGCTTGCCTATGTAGGTGGCGAATGGGACAACAGCAAGTACGCTTCTTTCGCTGCGGATAAGGATAATATTATCCCGATTTGCGACGATGAATACTTTGAGGATGATATTGTCGGTCTGTTCGTGGAGTTTGTGAAAACCGTTTACGGTGCAGAAACCTTAGACGAAAACCTGAAATTCATTGCCGATGTACTGGGTGGTAAAGGTCAGCCGAAGGATGTAATTCGGAATTATTTCCTGAATGATTTTTATAAAGATCATTGTAAGATTTATCAAAAACGCCCGATTTACTGGTTATTTGACAGTGGTAAGAAGAACGGCTTTAAGGCTCTGATCTATATGCACCGCTACCAACCGGATACCATTGCCCGTATTCGTACTGACTATGTGCATGAACAGCAGGCTCGTTATCGCACTGCCATTGCCGATCTGGAACAGCGGATTGCCAATGCTTCCACTGGTGAGCGTGTGAAGTTGAATAAAAAGCTGACCACCTTGCAGGCACAGGATACTGAGATCAGAACCTACGAGGAAAAGATTCATCACCTTGCCGACCAGATGATTTCCATTGATCTGGACGATGGCGTGAAAAAGAATTATGCAATTTTCCAGGATGTTTTGGCTAAAATAAAGTAAGGAGGGATTGCGTATGATGACTGCAAACCCGATTTTACTTCAGAAAAAATATGCCCGTGTCATTGAGTGCTTTGCCAAACAGCAGGGACTTTTACTGGATGAGGCATTGGGATTATTTTATCATTCCGAAGTCTATCGGCTAATGCGAGATGGTGCTTCTGATATGCACTGTATGAGTGATCTGTATCTTGCAGAGAAATTAAGACGGGAATATACAGAGAAGTTTCTGGAAAATCACCAATAACTGAAATGTAAGTTTGGTATTTATTCGTGATGAGGTGCTACAAAATGATTGATTTTAACAATCCGAACACGTTTCCAAAAGAATTGAAAAATTGGGGAACTGAATTTGAAAAGATGATTTTAAGAAGAGTAAATACGGATAATATTGAGGAATGGTGGCAAATTGAACATCAGTTGCAAGATATTAGAATCGATGAATCGAAGTTGGTTACTGATTTTGTTAAAGATAATATGGATACAGAAATTGCAGTATGTCACTGTACACGTATTTTAGATGAGAATGAATATTGGAAACATGGTCTTGTGACTGCGGGAGGGGAAAATAGTGCTGGCGAGAAACGATTACGAAAACTCCTTGTGGATATAGGTTTAGATGATGACAAAATAGAAGAAGTTTTTTCGCATGTGTATTATTTATGGAATCGAGATAAACAATCCAGAACAAAGTCGGTACATTTTTTTGCCGATAAAAGTCAAGTATATAAAGACGATCAGTTAAATCATTTTGCTATCAATTTAGGGGGAGAAATTTTACGATGGTCTTTGGAGGCAATTGATCGGGAACTGTATAAAAAAGAACCTTATAAGCGTTTATGGATTATGGGAACTCCATCTGTAATAACATTCAAGGTAAAATTAAGCGATATTCATGAGATATATCGTAATAGTTTAATTGCTGAAATAGTCAAGTACAACATAACGAATGATCTATTTGGTTTTAATTATGAATTTGAATTTACAGGAATGACAGTTGGAGATGTTCCGCCGCAAAGTATTTTAAGTATCGAAGAAATAAAAGATTACATACAAATGCAAGAAAAATATTCCGATTATAAGGGATTCTATGATGAATTGAAAAGTGACTTTAAATAATCAGGTGGTGAATGCTACCAAAGAGAGCGAGGTGTTACAATGACTATAGAAGAAATTCTTGCAGGAGAATCGAAGAATGTGGAGTTCAAAGAGACCCTGCCAGAGAAAAGCATCAAATATATGAAGTCTGTGGTTGCCTTTGCAAATGGAACCGGAGGAAAAATCATTTTCGGAATTGCCGATAAAACCAGAGAGGTTGTCGGTTTTGACAAGGAAGAGGTATTCAAGAAAATGGATGCCATTGCCAATGCCGTATCAGACAGCTGTGAACCGGCAATCATCCCGGATATTACTTTACAGACGGTTGATGGTAAGACTGTCATCGTGGTAGAGGTTTCTGAGGGTAGACAACGTCCATATTATATCAAAGCTCTTGGTAGAGATGGTGGTGTATATGTCCGTGTTGCCGGAACTACCCGCCTTGCCGATGAGTATATGGTAAAGGAGCTGCTGTTTGAGGGCAGTAACCGCTACTACGATCAGGCTTTATGTACTGGGTTAAATGTTACAGATGAAGATATTGATGTCCTTTGTAAAGCTATGAAAGAACAGGCTGTTAAAAATGCCCGTACAGAGGAACAGAAAGCAGCGATTAAAGATGTCGGTAGACAGCAGCTGCGTTCCTGGGGTATTTTGATTGAGCGTGATGGAAAAGATTATCCGTCCAATGCGTTTGCTATTTTGACAGGTAATGGTGGACTTCATGTTGCAACGCAATGTGGCGTGTTCAAAGGGACAACGAAAGCGGTATTTGTTGATCGTAGAGAATATACCGGACCGCTTTGGAAACAGATAGACGAAGCATTTCAGTTTGTCTTGAGAAATATTCATCTGGGTGCTACTATTGTGGGAATTTATCGCCAGGATGTTTATGAGATTCCACCGGATGCCATTCGTGAGTTGATTATCAATGCTATGGTACATCGTAGTTATCTGGATCATGGTACGATACAGGTAGCGGTATATGACAACCGATTGGAAATTACTTCTCCAGGAAAGTTGCCAATGGGACAAACGATGGAGCGTATGAAAGAAGGCTATTCTAAAATCAGAAATGAAGCTCTTGCTCATGCGTTTGCTTACATGAATCTGATCGAGCATTGGGGAAGCGGCATTCCGAGAATTATAGACAAAGTAAAAGCTGCCGGGCTGCAGGAGCCGGAGTTTATTGGTGGCGAAGTTGATTTGCGTATTAATATTTATCGAGGTCAGGTTGCTACCAATAACGCCATGATTAACGCCAATGGCACTAAAAATGGCGCTAATGGCGTTAAAAGTGGCGCTGATGATGGCACTAATAGCGCTGAAGTGCCGCTTAATAAGGAACAGACGCAGATAGAAAAATTGTTGCAGATTATAGAGAAGAATCCGTCTGCAACACAGGCCTATTATGCAGAAAAAATGGGTGTATCGAAAAGAACGATTTCTCGAATGTTCGCTTCTTTACAGGAAAAAGGTAGATTGGTACAGGGCGGAACAAAACGAAAAGCAAATTGGAAAATTATAAGGTAGGAGGACAGCATGGATACAGATAAAATAATACAAGATTTAAATCGCAGGTTTGCTGCACCTCTGCCTGAGTTTTATCAGCGTCGTATCATTTTCTGGTACGATGAAGATAAGGAATTTGAGGATAAATTGGATGAAGTGGTTTTGGAAAATGCAAAGGTGATTGCACTGACTGGAAATAATGCGTTTTCTGTAAAAAAACTGCTTTCAGTAGATGATTTGAGCACAAATTATCTGGTTTACAGTCCGTGTGTCTATAACCGCCCTGATGATAACTGGCTTCTGGATGTGGAGCTTTACAGCGAAGAGTTTCGGGCGGATCTGATTTCTATCTGGATGGATGAGATGGGACTTATATCAAATCCAGCAATGAGGAAACAAGTTAAGAATTATCGTGCTTATTTCAATGCGAAAGACCGTCGTTTGAAAGTTAGCACGCAGAATAAAGTTCCGGAAACACCGGCACAGTTACACATGGCTGTCATGGCGGCAATCTGTGGATTGAAAGATGCACAGCCTAATATGATTCTTCGTAGTGTGTTCCAGGCGGGACTGGATTTGAATAATAATACGGTTTATCAGGATTTTGTAAAATATCATGCAGACGCAGCTTTTTGGGCGATGGTTCGTCAGGGAAGTGGATTTGTGGAGGAAGAACCAGATCTTGGGCAGTTGGCAATTCATCTGCTTTTAACCGCGGCGACCCGTACC
The DNA here is from genome assembly GCF_052064225.1 of Blautia massiliensis (ex Liu et al. 2021). Classification (NCBI taxonomy): domain Bacteria; kingdom Bacillati; phylum Bacillota; class Clostridia; order Lachnospirales; family Lachnospiraceae; genus Blautia; species Blautia massiliensis (ex Liu et al. 2021). The sequence continues at coordinate 13,776 of NZ_JBQHWA010000014.1, forward strand.
ATGCGGCAGGAATATCTTGCCGGACTGGACAGTTTTATTTCCATACCACATCAGGCATATTGCTATGATTTTATTTCTGAATGGCTTCATAGTGACAACATTCCGCAATTATATGATGTGGCACGTTATGTTGAGGATGAAGCCCGTCTGCATCAGCGCTTTGAAAAGCTGACGGTAGAGGATTTGGTAGGAACAGAGTGCTTTCCGTGTATTAATGAAGTGATTCTGACAAAGCTAATGACAGAGATCAGTGACCATATCATTGATGTGGATACCATTACGAATACCGTTGAAAAACGTAGAACTTGTGTATGGTATGAGCCATTTGAAAATTTTTATGACGGTATCTTACAAGTGGCGAATATGCAAAGTTTCTTTAAGGAACATTCTGCCGGATTCCATACCGCAGAAGCGAAAAGTATCTGGAAAGAATATACTGAGAGCTACTATCAGATGGACACTTATTACCGTTTGTTCCATCTTAGTTTTCAAAAGAGTTTGGAGACTTCCAATATTCTGCTGGATGATTTGTTCAAGCATGTTGTCGATAAGGTGGAAGGACTTTATACGCACTGGTTCTTAGGTGAGTTGGGCAACAACTGGTCGGATGTATGTGCGGATGAACTGGCAACTTACGGTAAAGTTCTGGAAGTACCGCAACAGGAGGATTTTTACCGTTCCCGTATCCAAACCTCGGATACGAAAGTATTTGTAATTATCTCAGATGCCATGCGTTATGAAGTGGCGGCTACGATGGCAGATCAGCTTCAGCGAGAAACGCGAAGTAAGGTTTCTATCAGCAGTATGCAGAGTATCTTTCCTTCTACTACAAAGTTTGGTATGGCAGCTTTGTTGCCGCACAAAGAATTGACAGTAGAGGTTCGGAACGATATTTTGACGGTTTTGGCAGATGGACAGTCTACGGCAAGTACTTATAGGGACAAGGTTCTGAAAACAGAAGAGCCGGCAAGCGTGGCCTTAAAGTATAATGACATCATTGCTATGAAACGAGCGGAAAGAAGTGCTTTGGTAAAAGGTATGGATGTGGTCTATATTTACCACGATACCATTGATGAAGCCAGCCACACTTCGGATACTGCTGTTTTTGCTGCGTGTGACAAGGCAATTTCAGAATTGAAGAATCTTGTGCGTATCATTGTAAATGAATTTGGTGGAACGAATATTTTAATTACGGCAGATCATGGATTTCTTTATACATACAGTCCTTTGAAGGAAGAGGACAAAGTAGATAAAAGAGGATTTTTTGATGTGGATGTAACAAACTCTGACATTACAAAAAAAGAAAGTATCAAGCGATGTGTGGAGTATGGCAGAAGATATGCAATTATGCAGAAGGGTGTGCAACCAGATTACTTGATGCCTGTAAAATTTCTGGGAGGAAATACAGAATTTGATGGATTTGCGCCGAGAGAAAGTATTCGTATCAAAATGAATGGTGGCGGTATGAATTTTGTGCATGGTGGTATTAGTTTGCAGGAAATGGTTGTTCCGGTGATTGAGTATCATTATCTCCGCAATGATTCTATGGAATATAAGCGAAATAAGCAGAAATATGATACCAAGCCGGTAACAGTCAATTTACTGTCCGCAAACCGTAAAATCAGCAATATGATTTTTTCATTGAACTTCTATCAAAAAGATGCGGTCAGTACAAACCGTGAAGCAGCAATCTATCAGGTTTACTTTACAGATGAGGACGGCAAGCAGATTAGTGATATTCAGAAGATTATTGCAGATAAGACCAGCGATAATGGTGCAGAAAGAACTTTCCGTTGTCAGTTTAATTTGAAATCTCTGAAATACAGCAATACAGCTACTTATTATCTGGTAATTGCAGATGAACAGGGATTACAGATGCCACAGCGGGAGCCATTCCAGATTGACATCGCCTTTGCGGTGGACGAGTTTGATTTTTTTAGTTAATGCCGTAGGAGGAGAGAAAGATGGAGCAATTTGCAGAGAGTGAAAGTACCCGTGAAGAAATAAAGAACAAGCTCCGTCAGAACTTTGACGGTAAGATTGTTCGGAAAGACCTGACAAAGAAAATTAAAGAAGGGGCGAATGTCCCAGTGTATGTTCTTGAGTTCTTGTTGGGACAGTATTGCAGTTCAGATGATGAGACGGTTATAGAGAAAGGCGTACAGAATGTGAAGCGTATTCTTGCTGACAACTTTGTACGCCCGGATGAATCACAGAAAATTCTGTCTCAGTTGCGTAAAAAAGGCAGTCACACAATCATTGATATGGTGACTGTTCGACTGGATATGAAAAAGGATTGCTTTTTTGCAGAGTTTTCTAATTTGGGCATTGGTAATGTACCGATTGCCGATGAATATCCAGAAAAATTTGATCGCCTGCTCTGCGGCGGTATCTGGTGTATTGTTCAGCTGGATTATGAGGTTGAAGGTGACAATAATTTTGGTATTGAGGACATTGATGGAAATCCGCTTCGTTCCAAACAGAAAAAGCAGAAAGATATTTCACCAATCAGTATCCGTAAGCTGACACCGATCCAGATGCCGCACATTGATATTGATGAACTAAAGCAGGGGCGAAAGGCTTTTACGAAAGATGAATGGCTGGATATTCTTCTTCGTTCTATCGGCATGGAGCCAGATGAATTTACATATCGTGAGAAATGGTTACTTTTGACCCGTATGATTCCATTAGTTGAAAATAACTTTAATCTTTGTGAGTTGGGACCGAGAAGTACCGGTAAATCTCATCTTTACAAAGAGATTTCACCGAACAGTATTTTAATTTCCGGTGGACAGACGACGGTTGCAAACCTGTTTTACAATATGGGACGCAAAACGGTCGGACTGGTCGGCTTATGGGATTGTGTAGCCTTTGATGAAGTGGCAGGTATCAAGTTTAAAGATAAAGATGGCATTCAGATCATGAAGGATTATATGGCATCCGGATCTTTTGCCCGTGGCAAAGAAGAAAAAGCTGCTACTGCGTCTATGGTATTTGTGGGAAATATCAATCAGAGTGTGGATGTGCTGTTGAAAACCTCCAGTCTGTTTGCACCTTTCCCGCAGGAAATGGGAACAGATACAGCATTTCTTGATCGTATGCACTGCTATCTTCCTGGATGGGAGATACCGAAGTTCAGACCGGAGCATTTTACCGATGATTACGGTTTTATCAGTGACTATTTAGCAGAGTTCATCCGAGAGCTTCGCAAGGAGCAGTATGGAGATGCACTTGATCATTACTTCCGCTTGGGGAGAAATCTGAATCAGCGTGATACAATTGCGGTTCGTCGTATGATAGACGGTTATCTGAAGTTGATGTACCCAAATGGTGAGTTTACCAAAGAAGAACTGGAAGAAATTATTCAGATTGCATTGGAAATGCGTCGCCGTGTCAAGGAGCAATTGAAGAAACTGGGCGGTATGGAATTTTATGATGTAAACTTCTCTTATATAGATTTAGAAGATATGTCAGAATATTATGTTTCCGTACCAGAACAGGGTGGCGGTAAGCTGATACCGGATGGAATGTGTAATCCGGGACAGGTTTATACCGTATCCAGAGGAAAAAGTGGCATGATTGGTGTATTCCGTTTGGAAAGTCAGATGCTTCCAGGCAATGGCAAAATTGAACGGACTGGCTTAGGCAGTGATTCTAAATGCAAGGAAGCGGTGAACACGGCATTTAATTATCTGAAAGCCAACGGCAATCGGATCAGTGGCTCTATCAGCACATCGACCAAAGACTACATCATCAATTATCAGGATTTGCAGGGTATCGGCATGACAGATAAACTGGCACTTCCAACGTTGATTGCACTTTGTTCGATTGCCCTTGGAAAGCCTGTTGTCAGCAACTTGGCAGTGTTGGGAGATATATCAATTAGTGGCACAATGATAAAGGTGGATGAACTTGCAAACACGCTTCAAGTGTGCCTGGATAGCGGTGCAAAGAAGGTGCTGATTCCGAGTACATCATTTGTAGATTTCGCAAGTGTTCCGGCTGATCTGATGAGTGCATTTCAGCTGATTCCGTACCAGAGTGCGGAAGATGCGGTGTTTAAGGCATTGGGGGTAGAATGATTGAAGAAAGACTTAATTAAACTTATAGATTCACGAAAAGAAATAGAAAAGATGTTTCATCCGTTTGGTGGCGGTATGGGAACATCCTTTGAACGGATCAGTGATGTGCCTGAATTTCAAAATTGGCTTCAAGAGATAAAATTGGAATTACAGGGAATTTATGATCGAACTCATGACACTTTTGTATGGGAAACTATCAATTTGTGTGGCAAGCGTCTGGATGGTTTTACGGAGAAAAAGTATTTTATTGAGCTTGTCGGAAAACTTCAGGCTATTAGAAAAAATATTGATAAATATTATCAGGACGAGGAGAAAGAGTCAGGATTGTCACATTCACAAGGAGGTGCTTCTGGTATGAAAAAGAAACCGCTTATATTTATAAGTCATTCTTCTAAGAATAAGGATCAAGTTGCAAAAATTGCGGATTTACTTCGTTCAATCAATTTAAGTCCTCGCAGAGATATTTTTTGCAGCTCCCTCCCAGGATATGGAATACCAAATGGAGCCAATATTTTTGACTTTTTAAGGGAACGGTTCCTTAATTATGACTTGCATATTATTTTCGTACATTCGCCAGAATATTACGAAAGCCCAGTCAGCTTAAATGAAATGGGCGCAGCATGGGTACTAAGAGCCAATGCAACTTCACTTCTTCTTCCTGGTTTTGATTTTTCTGGAATGAAAGGTGTAATTGGAAGTGACTGCATTGCTATTAAGTTAGATGGTGATCGTTCAGAAGTAAAAGATCGCCTGAATCAGTTGAGACGGGAATTAGAATCAGAATTTGATATTTCAGATAATGAAGATATTATTTGGGAAGAAGCAAGGGACAAGTTCGTCAGTGAAATAAATGGCGATGTATCAATCAAAAATGAGAATATCAGTGCTATACCTGCCTTAATTACAGAGGAAATGAAGCAACTCCTTAAAAAAGTGGCAGATGCACCGGGAGGGCAGATTCTGATAACTTCAGATTTGGAATCAGGTACATATATTCAGATTGGCAGCGAAGTAGTTGCTAAGGAGTATCCAGATAGACGTGAATATGCTGTTTGGGAAGAGGCACTTAATGCTTGTTTGAAAGAAAAATATATTGAAAGAAAAAGCGAAGAGATTTGTGTAATCACAAATGCTGGTTATAAAGTAGTTGAGTGATGAAAAATACATATAGTAGAAGAGCATTAGATTAAAAAAAGAATAGTAGCTCCCCATTATTGGAATATTCCAGTTTTGGGGAGCATTGTATTTGCTATATTCGCCATTGTTTCTTAGGCTCATATTTTCCACATCCATCACAAGTCTGTGGCCAGTTGATTTTCCACTCAAAATACTCATCTCTGGTAATCACACCGGATTTTAGTTCATCCATTCGAACTACCCATTCTTTCAGAAAATCATTCAGAACTCCATAGTCAAACCACATACAGACAGGAGCATGGGCAGGCCAGCTATCGTTGTCATGGTAGTAAACGGAAGTGTCTGCTACTTCATTGCATTTTTCACCAGGAAATTTCCGAGGAAGAAACAGATGCAGGGCAGATGGATTAAATTCATCCAGCCAGAAAAGGAGTTCCATCATTTCGGAAGCGTCACGTCCAGCGGTATCATAGAGGGTATAAGGATTAACATCAAGAGCCTGTGCCATTTTATCGACCAGATCTTTTTTCGGAACACGAACGCCTTTTTCATATTGTACAATTCGGGCGAAATTCTTTACAAATAATTAGCACTCACCTCTTGACAGTGCTAATAAATGGTGTTATAGTTCTCCTAGAACAAGAAAAAAGCACAGCATTTCCGGTATGCGAATATTGGAAATGCTTTTCATAGAATAGGAGGAAAGCCTATGAATATCAGTAAATTTACACAGAAATCCGTACAGGCTGTCCAGGATCTTGAAAAGATTGCTTATGAATATGGCAATCAGGAGATCGAAGAGGAACACCTTCTGTATGCCTTGCTGACACAGGAGGACAGCCTGATCCTCAAGCTGATCGAGAAGATGGAAATCCAGAAGGAATATTTTGTTGACACAGTTAAGAAGGCACTGGATGCCAGAGTTAAGGTTTCCGGTGGAGAGCTTCGATTTGGTCAGTATCTGAACAAGGCGCTGGTCAGTGCAGAGGACGAAGCGAAGGCTATGGGAGATGAGTATGTATCGGTTGAGCATCTGTTTCTTTCCATGCTGAAGAATCCAAGCCCGAGCATGAAGAAGCTATTCAATGAATTCGGAATCACCAGAGAGCGTTTTCTTCAGGCATTATCTACAGTCAGGGGAAACCAGAGAGTTGTCAGTGACAACCCGGAGGCAACCTATGATACCCTGAATAAATACGGTGAGGATCTTGTGGAGAAGGCGAAGAACCAGAAGCTTGATCCGGTGATCGGTCGTGATATGGAGATCCGGAATATTATCCGTATCCTTTCCCGTAAGACCAAGAACAACCCGGTTCTCATCGGTGAGCCTGGCGTTGGTAAAACAGCAGCCATCGAGGGACTGGCACAGCGTATTGTGGCAGGAGATGTACCGGAAGGTCTTAAGAATAAGAAGATTTTTGCCCTGGATATGGGTGCGCTGGTTGCAGGTGCCAAGTATCGTGGTGAGTTTGAGGAACGTCTGAAAGCGGTACTTGAGGAAGTGAAGAAGAGCGAAGGACAGATCATTCTGTTTATCGATGAGCTTCATCTGATCGTGGGTGCAGGTAAGACAGACGGCGCCATGGATGCAGGAAACATGCTGAAGCCTATGCTTGCCAGAGGTGAGCTGCACTGTATCGGTGCAACAACTCTGGATGAGTACCGACAGTACATTGAGAAGGATGCTGCACTTGCCCGTCGTTTCCAGCCGGTTATGGTAAATGAGCCGACAGTGGAAGATACCATTTCCATTCTCCGTGGCCTGAAGGAACGATATGAGGTATTCCACGGTGTTAAGATCACAGACAGTGCTCTGGTTGCAGCTGCCACACTTTCACACAGATACATTACAGACCGTTTTCTCCCGGATAAGGCAATCGACCTTGTTGATGAAGCCTGTGCGCTGATCAAGACGGAGTTGGATTCCATGCCGACAGAGCTGGATGAGCAGAGACGTAAGATCATGCAGCTGGAGATTGAAGAGTCTGCCCTGAAAAAAGAAACTGACAACTTAAGTAAAGAGCGTCTGGCTGATCTGCAGAAAGAACTTGCAGAGCTGAGAGATACTTTTAATACCCAGAAAGCTCAGTGGGATAATGAGAAGCATTCCGTAGAGAAGCTTCAGAAATTACGTGAGCAGATCGAGGATATCAATAAACAGATCCAGAAAGCAAAACAGAATTACGATCTGGAGAAAGCAGCAGAGCTGCAGTACGGCGAGCTGCCGAAGCTTCAGCAGCAGCTGGAGGTTGAGGAGAAGCAGGTTAAAGAGAGTGACAGAAGCCTGGTACATGAGGCTGTCACAGATGATGAGATTGCTCGTATCATTTCCAGATGGACCGGTATTCCGGTAACCAAGCTGACAGAAGGTGAGAGAACCAAGCTGCTGGGCCTTGAGGATGAGCTGCACAAACGTGTAGTAGGACAGGATGAGGGTGTTCGTCTTGTAACAGATGCGATCCTTCGTTCCAAAGCCGGAATCAAGGATCCCACAAAGCCGATCGGTTCCTTCCTGTTCCTCGGACCAACCGGTGTTGGTAAAACAGAGCTTGCCAAGACTCTGGCTGCCACACTGTTTGACGATGAACAGAATATGGTCCGTATCGATATGAGTGAATACATGGAGAAATATTCCGTGTCCCGTCTGATCGGAGCGCCTCCAGGATATGTCGGATATGAGGAAGGCGGACAGCTGACAGAGGCCGTTCGAAGAAAACCGTACAGTGTTGTTCTTTTTGATGAGATCGAGAAGGCTCACCCGGATGTATTCAATGTACTTCTGCAGGTACTGGACGATGGACGTATCACGGATTCACAGGGACGTACGGTTGATTTTAAGAATACGATCCTGATCATGACTTCCAACATTGGTTCTCCGTACCTTCTTGACGGTATCGACGAGAAGGGAGATATCAAACCGGAGGCACAGGAACAGGTTATGAATGATCTTCGTGGTCACTTCCGTCCGGAATTTCTGAACCGTCTGGATGAGATCATCATGTTCAAGCCGCTGACCAAGGATAATGTAGGTAAGATCGTAGATCTTATGGTCAAAGAGCTCAGCGACCGTCTGGCTGACCAGGAGCTTTCTCTGGAGCTTACAGATGCTGCCAAACAGATGGTAGTGGATAACGGTTATGATCCTGTTTACGGTGCACGTCCTCTGAAGCGTTATCTCCAGAATTATGTGGAGACACTGACAGCCAAGAAGATCCTTTCCGGTGATGTACATGCGGGAGATACCATTGTGCTGGATGTGAAGGACGGAGCGTTTACCGTCAGCACGAAGTAAAAAATAACTCCATAAAGTTATGATAGATTGACAAGGAAAAGAACTGTCGGTTCTGATAGAAATCCATTTCAGGATGAAAATCGGAACCAGGCAGTTCTTTTTTGGGACAAGGAATGGAATATTTTTATCAGATACTGAAGAAATAAAAAATCCTGAAAAATTTTTTTACTGGCTCTTGACAAAAAATAAAATTGGTAAGATAGTAAATCTGATATTTCAGATCAGACAGCTATACAGCAGCATCTGGGATATTGGATAAATATCAGATAAAAGGATGGAAACAGATTATGATACCAAAGGACCCGGTAATGCTTTTAAGCTATGTGAACACGCAGCTGAGGGATTTTTACAGTTCCCTGAATGCTTTCTGCGAGGACAGAGGACTTGACAGGAAAGAACTGGAGGATAAGCTTGACATGATCGATTATGCTTATGATCCGGCTGTGAATCAGTTTGTATAAGAAAATCAGGAACAGAAAGAAGTACCCGTTTCGAATAAAAAAACGAAGCGGGTATTTTTTTGTGAAAAAATAGGAAAAACAGCAGAAAATAAATTAGTTTAACAAATTAATTAATAGATTTCAGGTGGAAATTAAAGAAGCTGTAAATCTTAAAAAAGTGTAAAATTCACAAAAATCGATTGCATTTTTTGTGCAGATGTATATTATATATAGTTAGCCGACTAATTAAAAAAGAAGATCACTGCTTCGTATATCATTAACAAAGAGCAGGTGTCTGATCGGATGAGAGAGGAGTGACAGCGTGTTTTGTAAGGAGGAAGATGAGAAAGAAAGGCAGAGCAGTTTTTTATCTCTGTTTATGAAGGTAGACCGTCATTTTATGATGAAATGCTTTGGTCAGATGCAGGAGCTGGGGATTTATCCGGGACAGATCCCGGTTCTGGGGCTCGTGTCCGGAAGGGATGGCCTGAGTCAGCGGGAAATTGCAAAGATCCTGCATATCAAGCCGCCTACGGTAAATGTATCGATACAGAGACTGGAGAAAGCAGGCTTTCTTTATAAGAAACCGGATGAAAAGGACCAGCGTGTGACCAGGATCTACATGACAGAAAAGGGAAAGGAAATCAAGGCAAAAGCACTGGAACGGATCCATAAAAATGAGGCCGTGATGATGGAAGGCTTCAGTGAGGCGGAACAGTGCCTGCTTCGGAGATTTCTGGAGCAGATCCTTGTAAATATCGAAAAGATCCAGCCGGAGGAAGCCATAGAAAAGCTTCATCCAGATGAAATGACAGAAAGGAAGGAACAGAAACGTGATTAAACTGATGAAATATCTGAAACGATCTGCAGGTTACATCGTACTCATCATTGCGCTTCTTTTTCTTCAGGCATACTGTGATCTGTCTCTGCCGAATTACACATCAAATATCATTAATGTGGGAATTCAGCAGAACGGTATTGAAGACAGTGTTCCTGAGAAGATCAGAAAGACGTCCATGGACGGTCTGAAGCTGTTTATGGAAGAGGATGATGTGAAAACTGTGGATGGATTTTATGAGGAAGAGGGAGATGATCTGGTATTAAAGGATAAAATCTCCAAAGAAGACAGAGAAGAACTCAACGATATCTTCGGCAAACCAATGGTGATCGTTTCTACTCTGACGTCCGACAGTGAGGAATCAAAGGCAGCTCTTGCAAAAATGGGAATCCCGGAAGGGACTGATCCACTGGCGGCTCTTTCTCAGATGCCTGCAGAGGCTCTGGCTGCTGTGAAGGAGCAGGTCGGAGAAAAGATCGACAAGATGCAGGAATCCATCATCACACAGGCAGGTGTTTCCTATGTTCGTGCAGAATATGAAGCTATGGGTGAAGATGTGGATGCCATACAGATGGATTACATGAAAGCAACAGGTATCCGCATGGTGCTGATGGCACTGGTCACCATGATGGCTGCAGTATGTGTGGTATTTCTTTCATCCAGAGTTGCTGCATCTATGGGACATGATCTCCGTGGGCTGGTTTATAACAAAGTCATAGGTTTTTCCAGCAGAGAGTATCATAAGTTTTCAACAGCATCCCTGATCACACGATGCACGAACGATATCCAGCAGATCCAGCAGGTAATGGCTATGATGTTCCGTATCGTGCTTTACGCGCCGATCCTTGGAATCGGTGGTGTGATCCGCGTGCTTCAGAGAGATTCCTCCATGACATGGATCCTTGGGGTAGCCATTGTACTGATCATGGCATTTATGGCAATGCTGTTCAGGATCGCAATGCCGAAATTTACAGCCCTGCAGACCATGGTAGATAAGCTGAACCTGGTAACAAGAGAAATCCTTACCGGTATTCCGGTTATCCGTGCATTCAGCCGGGAAAAACACGAGGAGGAGCGTTTTGAGGATGCAAATATCACTCTGACGAAGACAAACCTCTTTGTAAACCGTTGTATGACATTTATGATGCCGGTGATGATGCTGATCATGAACGCAGTTTCCGTACTGACCATCTACAGCGGTTCTTATGCGGTAGACAGCGGAAGCATGCAGGTTGGTGATGTTATGGCGTTTATCCAGTATGCAATGCAGATCATCATGTCATTTTTGATGATCACAGCAATGTCTATCATGCTGCCGAGAGCAAATGTATCTGCACGCCGTATCAACGAGGTACTTGAGACAGAAGTCAGTGTCCAGGATCCGGAGGATCCGGTACAGCCTTCCCAGGATGTGAAGGGTACTGTAGAATTTGATCATGTAAGCTTCGCATATCCGGAGGCAGGAGAGAATGTTATCACAGATATTTCCTTCAAGGCAGAAAAAGGTGAGACAGTAGCGATCATCGGAAGTACAGGAAGCGGTAAGAGTACACTGATCAATCTGATCCCGCGTTTCTATGATGCAACAGAAGGATCTGTGAAAGTGGATGGTGTGGATGTCCGGGAAATGACACAGAAGGATGTCCGTGACAGGATCGGTTACGTTCCGCAGAAGGGTATACTTTTCTCAGGAACCATTGATTCCAATATCCGTTACGGAAAGACAGAGATTTCGGAAGATGCAGTGAAAAAAGCAGCAGAGGTTGCACAGGCTACGGAGTTTATCGACACCAAGCCGGAGCAATATAAGACTCCGATCGCACAGGGAGGAAGCAATGTTTCCGGTGGACAGAAGCAGAGGCTTTCCATCGCCAGAGCTATCGCAAAAGATCCGGAGATCTTTATCTTTGATGACAGCTTTTCCGCACTGGATTTCAAAACAGACAGTACACTTCGGAAAGCTCTGAAAGAACATACAAAAGAAGCAACAACCATTATCGTGGCACAGCGTATCAGTACGATCTTAAATGCAGATAAGATCCTTGTACTGGACGATGGACATATGGCAGGGATCGGAAGCCATAAGGAGCTGATGAAATCCTGCGAGGTATATCGCCAGATTGCCATGAGTCAGTTATCAGAGGAGGAATTGGCATGAGTCAGCAGAGAAGAAGAGGCCCGATGGGCGGACACGGAATGCAGCCAACAGAGAAGGCCAAGGACTTCAAAGGCTCCATGAAAAAGCTCTTTGGCTATATGGGCAGATATAAATTCCGTTTTATCCTGATGTTTATCTTTGCAGTGGCAGGTACAGCGTTTAATATTGCAGGCCCGAAGATCCTTGGAAAAGCTACCACAGAGCTGTTCAATGGTCTGGTTGCCAAGGTAAACGGTACAGGCGGTATTGATTTCAGTAAGATCGGAATGATCCTTCTGTGGACTTTGGGACTGTATGTGGCAAGTGCATGCTTTTCCCTGATCCAGGGATTTGTCATGACGGGGATCTCCAATGATGTTACATACAATCTCCGAAAGGATATTTCAAAGAAGATCAACCGTCTGCCAATGAATTATTTCGAGAGCAGAACAAACGGTGAGATCCTTTCCAGGGTGACAAATGATGTGGATACCCTGCAGATGAGCATCAACCAGAGCATGACACAGCTGATCACATCCGTAACAACACTGATCGGTGTATTTATCATGATGCTTTCCATCAACGTGTGGATGACACTGGCAGCAGTGCTGATCCTGCCGGTTTCCATGCTTATCATTAATAAAGTAATGAAACACTCCCAGAAATATTTCCAGGCACAGCAGGAGTACCTGGGAAAAGTAAATGGTCAGGTTGAGGAAAATTTCGGCGGCCATGATGTGGTAAGAGTATTCAACAAAGAGCAGGATGTGCTGAAGGAATTTGAGCATGACAACCAGAAGCTTTATGAGTCTGCATGGAAGTCACAGTTCTTTTCCGGAATGATGATGCCGATCATGCAGTTTGTGGGAAATCTGGGATATGTGATGGTGGCACTTCTCGGAGGGCTTTTTGCCATCAAAGGAACTATCGAGGTTGGAGATATCCAGTCCTTCTTCCAGTATATCCGTAACTTTACACAGCCGATCCAGCAGATCGCCCAGGTTACAAACCTTCTGCAGTCCTCGGCGGCAGCTTCTGAGCGGGTATTTGAATTTCTTGAGGAGCCGGAGGAAGAGCTTCAGCCGGAGAACCCGGATTTCATTGAGGGACTGGAAGGAAATGTACAGTTTGAGCATGTGAAATTCGGTTATAATCCGGATAAGATCATTGTAAATGATTTTTCCGCAGATGTGCATGACGGTCAGAAGATCGCCATTGTAGGACCTACAGGTGCAGGAAAAACGACGATCGTAAAGCTGCTGATGCGTTTTTATGATGTAAATGGCGGAAGCATCAAGGTTGACGGACATGATATCCGGAACTTCAACCGCAGCAATCTCCGTGAGATGTTCGGAATGGTGCTGCAGGACACCTGGCTGTTTTCCGGAACCATTATGGAAAATATCCGCTACGGAAGACTGGACGCAACGGATGAAGAGGTGATCGCAGCAGCAAAAGCGGCCCATATCCACAACTTTATCATGCAGCAGCCCGGCGGCTATCAGATGGTCCTGGATGAGGAGACCAGTAATGTTTCTCAGGGGCAGAAGCAGCTGCTTACCATTGCAAGAGCGATCCTGGCAGACAATAAGATCCTGATCCTGGATGAGGCCACATCTTCCGTTGATACAAGAACAGAAATGCAGATCCAGAAGGCTATGGATAACCTGATGAAGGGAAGGACCAGCTTTGTTATCGCCCACAGACTTTCTACCATTAAGGATGCAGATCTGATTCTTGTCATGAAGGACGGAGATATCATTGAGCAGGGAGATCATGAAGAGCTGCTGGCACGGAAGGGCTTCTATGCGGATCTGTATAACAGTCAGTTCGAGAAAAAAGAGGCTCAGGCGTGAGACTGAGATCGATCGTTATTATTTAAAAGGTGCGAAGCGGATTTCGAATGTCCGCTTCGCTTTTTTACTCTATACATCTGTTCCGCTTTCGGGTATAATTCTGTAATAAACACTCCGGAGCATGTTTTCGGAAATAATCCTGGAGTGTCCATGAAAAATGACAGAAACGGGAGGATTTTACCATGATCATAACGACAACACCATCGGTAGAGGGAAGAGCAATCCGTGAATATAAAGGAATCGTATTTGGAGAGGTGATCTCAGGAGTAAATTTTATGAAAGATCTTGGCGCGGGTCTTCGGAATTTCTTTGGCGGCAGAAGTGCCGGTTATGAGGAAGAGCTTCAGAAGGCAAGGGAAGAGGCACTGAAAGAACTGGAACAGCGCGCAGGTGTAATGGGAGCTAATGCAGTGATCGGCGTGGATATTGATTACGAAGTGCTTGGCGCGGATAATGGCATGCTGATGGTTACAGCAAGCGGAACAGCGGTAGTGGTGGATTAAGGCGTATGGCAGCAGTAAAAAACGGACGGGAATATCTTGCACATATAACAGGAACTCTGCGGCACCGGATCACACAGCTGGATGATTCCATAGAGGCCGGTCAGAAAGAAATCGAAGGAATGCACGAGTATTACTGGGAAAACTACACAGAGATGGACCAGTATGGCTACGAAAATTTCGATAACCAGCAGGCACTTCTCCATGAGATCAATGCCAGCAATGAAAAGATCGAGCTGCGCCGCAGATTCCGTAAGATGATGGATTCACCATTCTTTGGCAGAGTGGATTTCTGCTATGAAGGTGATGATGAGCCGGAGATCTTTTATATAGGTATCGCAAACCTTGCGGAGGAAAACGGTGGTCTGCCTCTGATCTATGACTGGAGGGCACCGGTGTCCGGATTGTTCTATGATTTTGACAAAGGACCGGCCTCCTATCAGGCCCCGCTGGGTGAGATCCATGGAGATATTGCGGCAAAGTGGCAGTATAAGATCCGTGGCGGAAAAATGATCTACGAGTTCGAGAGCGATGTGAAAATTGATGATGAGATCCTGAAGGCAGAGCTTGGAAGCAACGGAGATGTACAGCTGAAAAACATTATCCGAACCATTCAGAAGGAGCAGAATGCTATTATCCGAAACACCTCGGACAGGATCATGGTGATCCAGGGGGCTGCAGGAAGCGGAAAGACTTCCATTGCCCTGCACAGGATCGCATATCTCCTTTATCATGACAGAAAGAATCTGAAATCCTCTTCTGTGCTGGTACTTTCGCCCAACGGAGTATTTTCGGATTATATTTCCCATATCCTGCCGGAGCTTGGTGAGGAGAACATCCGGGAGATGAGCTTTGATCTTTTTGCCTATAAGAGACTGAAAAATACAGTGTCTGACTGCGAGGACCGCTATGATCTGATAGAGCGGCAGATCGCAGGCTTATGTGATGAGGAGCTTCTGAAGGAAAAACAGTCCCGGGATTTTCTGGACCGTATGGAAGGGTATCTGGCAGAACTGGAAGACAGTCTTATGAATTTCCGGGATATAGAACATCGTGGCGTAGTAAAAAAAGAACAGGAAATTATTGAACTGTTTTATTTTAAATTTATGGATATCCCGCTGCTTTCCAGAATGGATGCAGTGGCAGAGTATTTCATTGATGAGGTGGAAACGCTGAAGGGTTTTGACCTTCCGGAGGAAGAAAGGGATGTTGTGAAGAGTCGTTTTTACCGGATGTATGAGACAAGAGATCTTTATGTGTTATACAATCGTTTCCTGAGGCAGGAGGGATTTCCGGCGCTTCCACAGGTACAGTACGAAAAAAGAAAGCTTCGTTATGAGGATGTGTATCCGGTTCTGTATCTGAAATACCGTCTGGAGACCCAGCAGGAAGACAGCGGTGTCCGTCACCTGATCGTGGATGAGATGCAGGATTATTCCATGATCCAGTATCTCATCATCCAGAGGCTTTTTAAATGCAAAATGACGATCCTGGGAGATCGGGAGCAGACCATGGATGGGGACCAGCAGGATGTGCTTACATTCCTTCCGAAGATCTTTGGCAAGGATATCAGAAGGATCGTGATGAATAAGAGTTACCGTAATACCATTGAGATTGCTTCCTATGCGAATAAGCTTGCGGGGATCACAGAGGTGGAGCTTTTTGAACGCCATGGAAAACCGGTGGAAGAGAAAGAATTTACGGGGCTTACCGAGGCACTGGAGCGTGTGGTAAAGGAACTGAGACTGGAGAAGCAGACAGTGGCGGAAGCCGACGAAGACATGCCGGAAAATGCGGCTTCGGAGACAGATGGGACTGAGACCGGGGAGGAGCTTTCTTACGAAACAGCAGCGGTGATCACCAGAACTGCAGATGAAGCGAGAGAGGCATATTATATTCTTCAGAAAAAACTGGAAGCAGAGGGCTTTGACACAAAGGAAAGGCTGTCACTGCTTCACAGGGACAGCACAAATTTCAAAAAAGGTCTTACTGTTACCACGTTTTATATGGCAAAGGGACTGGAATTTGATCAGGTATTTTCTGTATTTCCGGGGACTGACAGAAGTCCGATCGTGCAGAGAGCCAGATATATTGCGGCAACCAGGGCGCTTCATGAATTGTATATGTATGAAATAACAGAATAAATAACATTACAAAACGCTGTAAATGGAAATGTGAGCTGTCTCTTCATCTTACCGGCTATACCGGCAAAATGGAGAAACAGCAGTGATAAATTTCCTTTTACAGCGTTTTTTTGTCTATTTCATATTTTCGCAGAAGATTTCTTCCATGGATCCGGTAAGAGGAACGCCAAGCTTCTGCAGGGTTCCGTCCAGAGCATGGAAAACTTCACGTACATTGTAGAAAGTTGCATTATTTCCCATGTGACCGATGCGGATAACCTTTCCGGCAAGGACATCGAAGGAGCCTGCCAGCATGATGTTATAGTCTTTTCTGACTCCGTCCAGGATCGCAGCGGCAGTGGTGCCTTCCGGGACTTCAAAAACAGTTACCGTGTTGGAATAGCCGCTGTGGAGATACAGTTTAAGTCCGGCTCCTGTAATGGCCTTTCGGGAGGCTTCAGCGATTCTGGCATGGCGTGTAAGGATCCCGGGATCATCGGCAATGTTGTCAATAGCAGCCCGCAGGCCATAGATATCGCTGATCGGCATGGTATATGGAAACCATTTTTCTTCATAATAATGTGCAAAGGTTGTGAGATTTGCGTAGAAAGAAGCAATGGGTGTCTTTCTTTCAGTCATTGCCTTCTTTGCATCGCTGCTGACTACAACAAAGGTAAGTCCCGGAGGTGCAGATACCACCTTCTGTGATCCGCCGCACATGATATCGATCTGGCATGCATCAATGTTCAGAGGCTCGCCGAAGGAAGCGGAGACAGAATCTACAACGGTAAGGATCCCGTATTTTTTAAGAAGCGGGCAGATGGCAGCTACATCGTTAAGCATGCCACTTGGAGTATCGCCGTGTACTACGGTTGCATATTTGTAGTCATGGTTATCCGCAAGGAAGGCTTCCAGTTCCTTTACATCGAGAGTGTTCTGATAATCTCTGGTATAAAGCTCCGGTCTGCCTCCGTACATGGAAACAAAATCGGCAAAGCCTTTTCCGTAGATACCATTGTCCAGAACAAGAACCTTATCTCCGGGCTCAGTCATGGAAGCAATGGCAGCCTCCAGTCCAAGGATACCCTCACCGCTTAAGATGAGAGTTTCGTTGGAGGTATGGAGAAGAGCGCTGATCTTCTCGCAGGTTTCTTTATAAAATTCGACAAAATCTTCGTCCAGATCCGGATTTGTGCATTCCATGCTTCTTGCCAGACGGACATTTTCTGCGACCTGTGTAGGTCCCGGTGTCATGATCTTATACATAAGCTCACCTCTTGATCTTTATATTATTTCCGCAAATTACGGCAGCTGTTACAGCTATTTTTTTAATCCGGTTTTTCTTCCTGCAAGGTTTAATGGTGTGATCACTACGAGAACGATGACAGCTGCAACACCGATCTGGACCAGGTTTCCCGGGATGGAAGATACCGGTGCCAGTGGATTTCCATAGATGATAACCTCTGCAATGTAGTATCCTGCAACCTTGATCACGCAGGCTGCGGCAATGGCGATCACATACTATTTCATGTTCTGGTGCCGGGGATCCTCTGTGAGCTTACCTACTGTGAAGCCCATGATTCCTACAATAATAAGAGTAAATGGTGCCCACAGGGTCCAGCCGGAGAGAAGGTCAAAGAGACCCATTCCGATCCCACCGGCAATGGCTCCGGTTTTCTTTCCAAATAAAATGGCACCGATGAATAACGGCACATTTCCAAGGTGGATCAGTCCGCCGTTGGCAGCGATCGGAAGCTTAACATTAATAAATGCGGTGAAGATATAAGTCAGTGCAACAAATGCGGCTGTAATGGTGAGAAACTGAACAGATGAAAGCTCCTGGTCAGTTCTCTGAGATGTCTGAACTGCTTTTTCCATAGTGATAGATCCTTTCCCGAAAACATCAATGTATGGATGTCCCCTTTTCATATATTTTTGGTTGGGTATACTTTACAACATGAGTGTACATGAATAAAGACACAATTATAGAAAAAAAAGAGGGGACAGATTCAGGGAGATATTTGTCATTAAAACAGGAGGCTTACTTGGTGGGGAATAAATCAGAACTCTCGTAATGAAGGCGTAAAACGGGAAATACAGGATCAGCATAAGAAGAGAATAAGATAGGTATATCTGGGAAAATTATAATGTTAGAAAAATCCTGTACGGAGCAGGATATCTGCTTACAGGATATTCATAAAGTACAGGGAGAAATCAATTGACAAAGCTGTAATAAAATCGTAAACTATAGCAAAGAGTGTGTTCAGGAGTGAATATTCCGGACACACTTTGTGACTGATGACGATTATGAGGAGGATACTATGAAGAATAAAAAATTTATTGCACTTTTAGCTATGACTGTTGCTCTTTCTGGTGTCATGACGGCATGTAGTTTCGGAGGAGGAAAAGAGGACAGCGTGGTTGTGGAGTCTACTCCTACTCCGACACCGGCGAAAAAAGCGAAGGTTACACCGACTGTTGCAGCAGACGCACAGAATACAACCTATACATCCAAGGATAAATCCGTAGCGATCAAGCTTCCAGATGCAACCTGGGCCAACAAGTCCGATGAGACAGATATGGTAAGCTTCGAATCTCCGGACCAGGGCAGGATCCTGATCCTTCACGGCTCCGGTGCGGATCTGGAATCTGCAGTGATCCCGAACTCCCAGGATATGGCAGTTTCCATGACACAGGCAGAGAACATGGTAAATGGAACCGATTTTGAGATCCAGGATTACAAGGCAGATCAGAAAGACGGAATCAACATTTATTCCTATACTGTGAAATATAAGGATACGACCAAGAGTGACGGTTATGTATATGCTATCAATAAATACTTTGTAAATGACAGTGAGTATTACAGCCTTGTGGCATCTGTTAAAAAAGAGGATGCTCTGAAAAAGGTTCAGGAGTCTGTCGACAGCTTTGCAATCCTTGGTGATTCCACTCTGAAGAGTGCGGCAAATGGTTCCGCAGCCAAGACTGCCGGTAAAGATAATGCAGCAGCTTCCTCTGACGAAAGTGCATCTGCAGATGGTAATGCAGCAGCTTCTTCTGACGGAACAGCAGCAGATGGAACTACAGCTGCCGACGGAAGCACATCTACAGACGGAAGTGCAGCATCTGACGGAACATCTACAGACGGAAGCAGTACATCTGATGGTTCTTCCAATGGAACTGCATCCACTGACAGCAGCTCCTCCGGTGCTATCGTAAATGGCGGATTTACAGATGAGCAGCTTGGCAACACAGATGAGACAAGAACTATTTACAGAAACTCCGATGGTAAACCACGTGTTATCGTTCCGGACGGAAACGGTGCATGGATGGATAACGAAGGAAACCGTTTCACCTTCTCTTCTCAGTATGACTGTGATGTATATGAAGAGGATGGAACAAGCTTCTACTGGCACGGTGAGGCTGCAGACGTATACTATATGCCTGTACAGTAAAGCCTGGAGTAGCAGGAGATTCGGTTAGATAAGAATTCCGGGATCACAGCTTTTGTGGCTGCGGTCCCGGATTTTTTGTGTCATATTATGTCAGAGGCGTATACTTATACAGGAAGACATGGTATAATGTGAACGCTGCGGGCGATGGAACGCCCGGAAAATATTTGGAGGTTTTTATGGAAGCATACAGTGATTTCGCCAGAGTTTATGACATTTTCATGGACAATGTGGAATATGAAAAATGGGCGGAATATCTTATAGGAAGTCTTAAAGAATACGGAATTGAAGACGGGATCGTGCTGGAACTTGGCTGTGGGACCGGAGTGATGACAGAGCTTCTGGCTGAGTCCGGTTATGATATGATCGGTGTGGATAACTCTGAGGAAATGCTTGGTGAAGCCATGGAAAAACGTGCAGAATCCGGTCATGAGATCCTTTATCTGGAACAGGATATGCGGGAGTTTGAACTTTATGGAACGGTACGTGCTGTCGTCAGCGTCTGTGACTGTATGAATTACATCACAGAGGAGGATGATCTGCTTACTGTATTTAAACTGGTGAACAATTATCTTGATCCGGATGGAATTTTCATATTTGATATGAACACCCCGTATAAATACCGGGAAATGCTTGGAAATACGACTATTGCAGAGAATCGGGAAGAGGGAAGCTTTATCTGGGAAAATGAATTTGATAAGGAGACCGGGATCAATGTGTATGATCTGACTCTGTTTCTTCCGAGAGAAGATGGTCTTTATGAGAGAGACGAGGAAATTCATTACCAGAAGGCCTATGATCCGGAGAAAGTAAGGGAACTTCTTGAAAAGGCAGGCCTGATCCCGCTGGCGGTTTATGACGCATACACCAAGGATGCACCGAAGCCGGACAGCGGAAGACTGACTTTTGTGGCCAGAGAACATGGAAAGGAAATTCCGTCAGACGAGAAATAAAGGAGGAAATTTTTTATATGAGTGATTATATTGTAAGAGCAACAGCGGCAAACAGCCAGATTCGTGCATTTGCGGCTGTTACAACCGATATGGTGGAGACAGCGAGAAAGAATCATAACACCAGTCCGGTGGCAACAGCGGCACTGGGACGTCTCCTTACCGGCGGTGCCATGATGGGAGCTATGATGAAAGGGGAAAAGGATCTCCTTACACTTCGGATCCATGCAGGCGGACCACTGCAGGGAATCACAGTAACTGCAGATTCTCACGGAAATGTAAAGGGCTATGTGGGGAATCCGGATGTATGTATCCCAGCAAACAGCAAAGGCAAGCTGGATGTTGCGGGAGCTGTCGGCGTAGGCTTTATGGATGTGATCAAGGATATGGGACTGAAAGAGCCATATGTGGGACAGGTTGCTCTTCAGACCAGCGAGATCGCAGAAGATCTCACCTATTATTTTGCAACCAGCGAGCAGGTTCCGTCTGCGGTAGGACTGGGTGTGCTGATGAATAAGGATAATACAGTCCGTCAGGCGGGAGGCTTTATTGTACAGCTGATGCCTTTTGCAGAGGAAGAGGTGATCGCAAAGCTTGAGGAAAACGTATCAAAGATCGATTCTGTTACCAATCTTCTGGAGCAGGGACACACACCGGAAAGTCTTCTTGAAAAAGTACTGGAAGGCTTTGACATAGAGATCAATGATACACTGCCCACACAGTTCCATTGCAACTGCTGCAGAGAGCGTGTGGAAAAAGCGCTGATCAG
Organism: Blautia massiliensis (ex Liu et al. 2021); assembly: GCF_052064225.1. Classification (NCBI taxonomy): domain Bacteria; kingdom Bacillati; phylum Bacillota; class Clostridia; order Lachnospirales; family Lachnospiraceae; genus Blautia; species Blautia massiliensis (ex Liu et al. 2021). The sequence goes on from NZ_JBQHWA010000014.1 coordinate 35,352, forward strand.
CATCGGAAGAAAAGAACTTAACGAGATGATCCAGGAAGGCAAGGACATTGAGATGAACTGCCATTTCTGCAATAAGAATTATAATTTTACCGTGGAAGATCTTAAGAGAATCATAAGAGAGTGCAAGCGATAAAACTCGGGAGGAAGAAAAAATGAAGCATGGTTTTATCAAGGTGGCAGCGGCAACGCCGAGAGTTACCGTTGCAGACTGCAAGGCAAACGGAGAGGAAATCCTGAAGGCCATTCATGAAATGGAAAAGGAACATGTCAAGCTGATGGTATTTCCGGAATTTTGTATCACAGGATATACCTGTCACGATCTTTTTCTCCAGAGATGTCTTCTGGACAGTGCGTGGGATGAGCTTCTGCATATTGCAGAGGAGACAAGGGAGACGGACGCCCTGATCTTTGTGGGACTCCCGCTGCGTCACAGAGGCAAGCTCTATAATGTGGCAGCAGCTCTGAATCATGGCCGTATCGTGGGATTTGTGCCGAAGACGCATATTCCGAATTATAATGAGTTTTATGAGCAGCGACAGTTTGCAGGTGCAGAGGAAGAAGATGTGGAATTTGTGGACTTCCTGAAGTGCGAGAAAAATGAGGAGGATGAGTTCTGGGATGAAATTCCTTTTGGAACAGAGCTGATCTTTGAATGTAAGGAATTTCCGGAATTCACCGTTGCAGCAGAGCTTTGCGAGGATCTCTGGGTCCCTGCGCCGCCAAGTATCCGTCATGCCGTCAACGGTGCGCATATCATCGTTAATCTTTCTGCCAGTGATGAGATGGTAGGTAAGGATTCCTACCGGAGAACTCTGATAAGCGGGCAGTCAGCACGACTGATCTGCGGATATATTTATGCCAGTGCAGGGGAAGGGGAGTCTACCCAGGATCTCGTGTTTGGCGGACAGAATATGATCGCAGAGAACGGTTCCATGCTTGCGGAAAGCAGACGCTTTGAGAACGGCATCATTTACAGTGAAATCGATGTGCAGAGACTGGCTGATGAGAGAAGAAGAATGTCCACGTATCCGGCAGTTTCTACCTGCAGTCATACAAGAGTTGATTTTTCCGTAGCAGAGGAGGAAACAAGACTTACCAGAAAATATCCACAGTATCCCTTCGTTCCGTCTGTGAAGGAAGAGCGTGATGAGCGCTGCGAGGAGATCCTGAACATCCAGGCTATGGGACTTAAGAAACGTATGGAGCATATCCACAGCAGGAGTGCGGTGGTAGGACTTTCCGGAGGACTGGATTCTACCCTGGCGCTTCTTGTAATGGCACGTGCCTTTGACCGGATGGGAATGCCGAGAGAACAGATCCACTGTGTGACCATGCCATGCTTTGGAACCACAGACAGAACCTATCAGAATGCCTGCAAGTTAAGCCGCTGCCTTGGTGCAAGGCTTACCGAGGTAAATATTAAAGAGGCGGTAAATATCCATTTCCGGGATATCGGACATGATCCGGAGATCCACGATGTGACGTATGAGAACAGCCAGGCACGTGAGCGTACTCAGATCCTGATGGATACGGCAAACAAGGAAGGAGGCGTTCTTGTGGGAACCGGAGATCTTTCCGAGCTGGCTCTTGGCTGGGCAACCTATAATGGCGATCACATGTCCATGTATGGTGTAAATGCTTCTGTCCCGAAGACACTGGTACGTCATCTGGTACGTTATTATGCGGATACTTGCGGAGATGAGGAACTGAAGGAAGTTCTTCTGGATATCCTGGATACTCCGGTAAGCCCGGAGCTTCTTCCTCCTAAGGATGGCAAGATCGCCCAGAAGACGGAGGATCTGGTAGGACCTTATGAGCTTCATGATTTTTATCTGTATTACATGCTGCGTGCAGGATTTACACCAGATAAGATCTACAGGCTTGCCTGCCTGACCTTTGAGGGGATTTATGATAAAGAGACGATCCTGAAATGGCTGAAAACCTTCTATCGGAGATTTTTTGCCCAGCAGTTCAAGCGTTCCTGTCTGCCGGATGGCCCGAAGGTAGGTAGTGTGGCACTTTCTCCAAGAGGAGATCTCAGAATGCCGAGTGATGCAAGTGCAAGGATCTGGCAGGATGTGCTGGAGAAGATTGAAATCTGAACGTAGATCAAAAAGAGGAATGTGAATGCTGTTACAGGATCAAATATATCTGATATGAGAAAAAAGCGGAGAGCTTAAGTGTTCTCCGCTTTTTTTACTGCATCCGTGATAGCTGAAAGGAGTACCTGGGAGGTATATTTCCGGTCTCCTGCATACTGAATGTCTTCCAGGGACTGACTGGAATAGATCTGACTTGCCAAAGAATCCAGAACCGGTTCCATAAGAGGATAGGAAGCTTTTGTGGCTTCATTTAAATTCACCAGACGGATGGCCTTGATCCTGTCAGCATTTACAGTAACTTCCACATCGAAGGTATTCTCGTTCAGGGTGATGGAAGAGGTATAGACGCCCGGCTTATAGCGGGATTTTTCGCTGGCTGTATGACTGGCATTTTTTCCGGGACCGAACATGAAGAAAAGAACGACAGCCAGAACAACAGCGAGAGCCAGAAAGACAGCTGTGTAAATGATCTCTTTCATATGTAGGACGATGATCCTGGTTTTGGAACTCATGGCGCACGCCTCCCAAAGCTTTTTATATAGTTTATTATCGGGAGGGAGGATTTATGCCACAGCTGTGCGCAGGTTATTCGATACTGTGCCTGGAAAAATAAGGAAAAGAGCAGGCAGATATTTCAGAATATAGAGAACGACCGTTCTATAGGAGCAGAATTTGTGGTATGATAGGAATACTTCAGGCGCAGGATGGCGCCGGAATGACTGAAAATCTGCAAGTGATCGGGAGGATGAAGATGTCATTACAGTTTATCATAGGAAGTTCCGGAAGCGGAAAATCCTGTTATGCTTATCAGAATATCATAGAACAGGCGGGGCTGCATCCTGAGAAGCTTTTTTATGTGATCGTGCCGGAGCAGTTTACCATGCAGACTCAGAAGACACTGGTGGAGATGAGTCCGGGCAGGGGAATCCTGAATATTGATATCCTGAGCTTTGAGCGTCTTGCATACCGTGTTCTGGAGGAAGTTGGAGGAGACAGCCGCATCCTTCTGGAAGAAACCGGTAAGAGTATGGTGTTGCAGAAGATGGTACAGCAGCATGGAAAGGAGCTTTCCTATCTGGGAGGTCAGATGCGTAAAGCGGGATACCTGGATGAAGTGAAGTCTATCCTGTCGGAGTTTATGCAGTACGATATCCGGGACAGTGAGATCCAGGAGATGATCGAGGATTCCGGTGACAGAGCGTTACTTCAGATGAAGCTGAAAGACGTAGCTGTTCTTTACCAGGCATTTACCGGATATCTGAAGGATCATTATATGACAGGAGAAGAAGTAATGGATGCGCTGGAAAAAGCTCTTCCGTTTTCTGAAAAAATGAAAAACAGTGTACTCCTTCTGGATGGTTACACCGGTTTTACGCCTATTCAGATGCGTGTTGTGGGAGAACTTCTTGCTGTCTGTGAGAAGGTGATGGTAACGGTGACCATGGATGCGGATGAGAATCTGAGCATGAGGGGAAAACCTTATCAGCTTTTTTATATGAGCCGTCAGATGATCCACGGGCTTTCGGAGCTGACCAGGGAGATCGAGACACCGGTTCTTTTGAAGGATGTGGGAAAATCCCGCTTTTCCCAGGCACCTGCCCTTCATTTCCTTGAAAAAAATATCTTCCGTTACCGAAAAAATATATATAAAAAAGCGCAGGATGAGATCTGCATGTTTTCGGCAGTGAACCCGCAGAAGGAAATGGAAGAAGCTGCCCGCCGGATCGCCAGACTTGTAAGGGAAAAGGGCTGCCGTTACGGTGAGATCGCCGTGATCACAGGTAATCTGGAGGAGTATGGAAATCTTGCAAAGCAGGTATTTACAGCAGCAGGGATCCCGTATTTCATTGATGAGAAGCACACGGTCCTGATGAATCCGTTTGTAGAATATTTCCGGGCAGCACTTGAGATGGCAGTGCAGGATTTTTCCTATGAGAGTGTATTCCGGTATCTCCGGTGCGGAATGTCCTGTGTGACCAGGGAGGAAGCAGACCTTCTGGAGAATTATGTGCTGGCTCTTGGTATCCGTGGATTTAAGAAATGGGATGAAGTGTGGGTGCGTATTTACCGGGGAATGCCGCCGGAAAGCATTCAGAGGCTTAATGAGATCCGGCAGCGGTTCGCAGATGAGACCAGAGAGCTTGCGCTAAGCTTTAAAGGTGGGAAAAAGACGGTGCGGGAATACTGTACTTTTCTCTACGAGTTTGCAGTGCGGAGCCAGGTGCAGCAGAAACTGAAGCATCAGGAACTGAAATTCAAGGAACAGGGCGACAAGGCCATGGAAAAGGAATATGCCCAGATCTACGGAATTGTTATGGAACTTCTGGATAATATGGTGGAGATCCTTGGAGAGGAAACCGTGAACCGCCAGGATTTCCGTCAGCTTCTGGAAACAGGACTGAACCAGGCCAAGGTGGCTCTGATCCCGCCAAGTATGGACCAGGTACTTGTGGGAGATATGGAGAGAACCAGGCTGAAGGATATCCGTGCACTGTTTTTTGTGGGAGTAAATGAAGGGAATATTCCGAAGAATACATCCGGTGGAGGAATGCTTACGGAGATTGACAGAGAATTTTTTAAAGATCAGGGGATCCAGCTTGCACCGGGGCCCAAGGAACTGATGAACATGCAGCGATTTTATCTGTATCTGAACATGACCAAGCCAAGAGAACTGCTCTGTCTGTCCTTCTGTCAGTCTGACAGCCAGGGAAAAGCCCTGAGTCCGGCCTTTCTTGTCAGTAATATCCGGGAGATGTTTCCGGAAATGGAGATCCGGCAGTGCGGAGATATGCAGGAACCTATGGAATTACTGGAGCTTCCGGGAATCAGCCTGGATTATTTCCTGAGAGGGCTTGCAGGAGAAGCTTACCAGGATAATGCGGTCTTCCAGGAACTGTACAGCTGGTATCTTCAGAGCCCGGAATACCGGATCCTTGTAAAAAAACTTACAGAGGCATCTTTTTCAGAACGACCGTCAGACAAGATCGGAAAAACAGTGGCAAAGATCCTCTATGGAGAAATTTCCCCGTACAGTGCTACCCGGCTGGAGCGTTTTGCGGCCTGTGCATTTGCACATTTTCTGCAGTATGGCCTGAAGGTTACAGAACGTGCAGAGTATGAGTTCCGGGCTATGGATATGGGAAATGTCATGCATATGGCACTGGAAAAATTTGCAGCGGAAGTCCGAAAAGAGGGACTGGACTGGGCAGAGCTTACGGAGGAAGAGCGAAACCGTATCATAGACAGCTGTCTGGATCAGGTTTCCGCAGATTACGGAAATACGATCCTTAAAAGCAGTGCGAGAAATGAATATATGATCGAACGGACCAGACGTATTTTGCGGCGTACCGTATGGGCTTTGCAGGAACAGCTGAAGCATGGAGCATTCCGGCCGGAAGGATTTGAGGTGAGGTTTCAGGGCGGAAGGATCGACCGTGTGGATATCATGGAAGAGCCGGAGAACAACCGGGTCTATGTGAAGGTGATCGATTATAAAACCGGAAATACTTCGTTTGATCTGCTGGCGTTGTATCATGGCCTTCAGCTTCAGCTGATGGTCTATCTGGATGGAGCATTACAGGTGGAAAAACGGAAGTATCCGGATCGCGAGATCGTTCCGGCCGGTGTGTTTTATTATAATGTGAAGGATCCTATGATACAGGAGAAGATCCATGCGGATATGGAAAGCATCAATGAGCAGATGCTGAAGAAAATGAAAATGAACGGGCTTGTACAGGCAGATGATAATATGAGTACCAAAATCGACAGCACTATGGCCTCCATACCGGTATCCCTGAACCGGGACGGAAGCTTCAGCAAAAGATCTTCTGTTGCCTCAAGGAAGCAGTTTGATGCTCTGGGAGCGTATGTGCGGAGAAAGATCTGTGACATCAGGGAATCGATCCTGGATGGAAATGCGGCAGTGGAACCCTATGAACTTGGAAAAAAGAATGCCTGCACATATTGTCCGTATCTTACTGTGTGCGGCTTCGACAGGAAGATACCGGGATATGAGTTTCACAGGCTGTCGTCCATAGAAGAAGATGCACTGTGGAAAAAAATCATGAAGGGAGAGGAAGAGAATGGCAGTGAAATGGACTGAAGAGCAGAAAAAGGTCATCACGCTCCGGGACCGGAATATTCTGGTCAGCGCAGCAGCCGGTTCTGGTAAAACTGCAGTGCTGGTGCAGAGAATCTTAAGTAAGATCATGAATCCTTTGAAACCGGTGGACATTGACCGCCTTCTGATCATGACATTTACAAGGGCGGCAGCGGGAGAGATGCGGGAACGTATCGAACGTGGACTGGATCAGGCACTGGCTGAAGATCCGGATAATGAGCATCTGCAGAGACAGATGACGTTGATCCATACGGCACAGATCACTACCATTGACGGCTTTTGCGCCTATGTGATCCGAAATTATTTTCATCTGATCGGACTGGATCCGGGTTACCGGACTGCAGATGAGGGTGAACTGAAACTTTTGCAGGAAGATGTGCTGAAGGAGCTTTTTGAAGATCATTATGCAGAAAGAAAGGCAGATTTTACTGCATTTGTGGAATGCTATGCGCCAGGAAAAACGGATGAAGGACTGAAAGAACATGTGCTAGAGCTTTATAATGCTGCGATGAGTAATCCATGGCCCGAAAAATGGCTGGACAGCTGTGTGGAGAATTATCATCTGGATCCGGAAAAAGGTCTTGAGGGAACGCGATGGTTCCGATATCTGTGGGAGGCTGCAGATTGTGCACTGAAAGAAGCGGAAGAGCTTACAGAAACCGCAATGAAGACCTGTCAGCTCCAGGATGGACCGGAGCTTTATCTGGAGGCTCTGGAAAAAGATATGATACTGATCCGGCAGTTAAAACAACTGTCCGTTAAAAGGGATTATGATGAGATAGCGCAGAATCTCCGGAATCTGAAGTTTGCAAGACTTTCCTCAAAAAAAATGGAGGGAGTATCGGAGCAGCTGAAAAATCTGGTAAAAGCTCTTCGCGAAGATGCAAAAGATAATCTGAAGGAACTGGGAATCCGATATTTTTACGGAAATCTGGCTGAGCTGACGGAACTGACAGAAGCATCTGCACCACCGCTGGAGATGCTGGTAAAGCTGACAAAGGATTTTGCAGAACGTTTCCAGGCAAAGAAGCGTGAAAAAAATGTTCTGGATTTTTCAGATATGGAACATTTTGCCCTGGACATCCTTCTGAAAAAGGAAGGAGAAACCTATGTGCCCAGCCAGGCGGCAAGAGAGCTTTCTGAAAAATATGATGAGGTCCTGCTGGATGAGTATCAGGACAGTAATCTGGTCCAGGAGATCCTGATGCAGACAGTTTCCGGCTGGGTCAATGAACGCAAAAATATCTTTATGGTAGGAGATGTAAAGCAGAGCATCTACCGTTTTCGTCTGGCCCGTCCGGAACTGTTCATGGAAAAATATAAGAGATATTCACTGGAAGACAGTCCGGAACAGCGGATCGACCTGCACAAAAATTTCCGAAGCAGACCGGAAGTCCTTGAAAGTGTCAACTTTATTTTCCGGCAGATCATGGGGGAAGATCTGGGAGGGATTGCTTACGACGAGGCGGCAGCTCTGTATCCCGGAGCTTCTTTTCCGGAAGGCCAGGATCAGGAATTTGTAAAAACAGAGATCCTTCTTGTGGATAAATACAGTCCGCTGCTGGAAGAGGAGGATGAAGAAGTAACGGAGAATGAGAGAGAGCTGGAGGCCCTTGCCATTGCAGGAAGGATCCGATCTATGGTAGGGCATGAACGGGTGCTGGATAAGGAAACGGGAGAGTATCGACCTCTTCAATATGGAGATATCGTGATCCTGCTCCGATCTGCTTCAGGCTGGGCTGAAACCTTCGGGGAGGTTTTGAGTGCAAGAGGGATACCGGTATATACGGCCTCCAGAACCGGATATTTTTCTGCAACAGAGGTTGTGACACTGCTGAATTATCTCCGGATCCTGGATAATCCGCTGCAGGATATTCCCATGACCGGCGTACTTCGTTCACCGATCGTTGGATGTACTACAGAAGAGCTGGCTGAGCTTCGGATCGCATATCCGGAAGGAATGATCTATGAATGTGTGTGCAGGTTTGTGGAGGACTACAGAAAGCATGGGAGCTTTGAGGAAAACAAAAAAATCCTTGGAGAGAAGCTGTCCTGTTTTATGGACACCATGAATACACTTCGTGATAAAGCGGCTTACACGCCGGTCCATCAGCTGATCCTGGAGGTACTTGCACGTACCGGATATGGAGACCATGCAAAGGCAATGCCAAATGGTGAACAGAGGAATGCAAACCTGAACATGCTTGTGGAAAAGGCAATGGAATATGAGAAGACAAGCTATCGAGGCCTTTTTAATTTTGTAAGATATATCCAGAAGCTTCAGCAGTATCAGGTGGATTATGGGGAGGTAAATCTTTCCGGAACCGGGGAAAGTGCAGTACAGATCATGACGATCCATAAGAGCAAGGGACTGGAGTTTCCGGTAGTGTTTGCAGCAGGAATGGGAAAACGCTTTAATTTCCGGGATATGAACGCAAGTATCCTGATCCATCCGGAGCTGGGAATCGGTGCGGATGCGATCCTGCCGGAGAAGAGGATCATCGCTCCATCCCTTTGCAGGCAGATCATACGGAGAGCGCTCCTGATGGAAAGCCTCGGAGAGGAGCTGAGGGTACTTTATGTAGCGCTTACACGTGCAAAGGAAAAACTGATCCTCAGTGGAACCATTGGAGCCCTGCATCCGGAATTGGGGGAATTGTCCGCATTAAGGGACAGTGAGGAACCATTGCTTTCTCTGGGAAGAAGGCTTGGCGGGAAGACTTACTGGGATTATGTGCTTCCGGCACTGGCAAGGCATCGCTGCATGGCACCATTATTTCATGAATATGGCATCTTTATGAATACCGCAAATCCTCTGTACAATGATCCGGCAGAATTCAAAGTTACACGGGTCACAGCACGGGAACTGACAGAAAGTGAGGTTATGGAACAGGCAGAGCGGGAAATGAAGAAGGAAACACTGGAGAACTGGAATCCGGGCAGAGTTTTTGACAGTGAGATCCGGGAGGAGATCCAGAGACGTTTTTCCTTTGTATATCCCTATCAATATCTGGAAGATCTTCCTGTGAAGGTGAGTGTATCAGAACTGAAAAAGCGAAGCTACCACAGTGAGCAGGATCTGGAAGAAACGGTGGATTATGAGACGGAAGAAGAGATCCAGCCGCTGGTTCCCCGATTTATCGAGGAGAAGAAAGAGGAAGGGTATACAGGGGCACTTCGTGGAACGGCTTATCATCGTGTAATGGAATGCCTGGACTATCAGAAGACAGCAAACAGGGATGAGATCCGCAGACAGCTGAGAGAATGGGTTGACGCCAGGAAGATGGAAAGAAAAGAGGCTGAGTCGGTCCGGGTAAAGGATATCTGGAATTTTGTGGAAACACATCTCGGACAGCGGATGAAAGCAGCTTCAGAGAAGAGACTTCTGTTCCGGGAGCAGCCTTTTGTGATCGCAAGAAAAGCTTCGGAGCTCGATCCGCAGTGGCAGTGTGAGGAAAATGTTCTGGTACAGGGAATCATTGATGCGTATTTTATAGAGGATGAAGAAATCGTTCTGGTGGATTATAAAACGGACTTTGTGAGACGTGGAGAAGAACAGAAGCTGATCGACCGTTATCATGTACAGCTGGAGGATTACGCCCAGGCGCTGGAACGGATGACAGGCCGGAAGGTGAAGGAACGGTATATTTATTCGTTTACTCTTGGAGAAGCGTTCAGTCTCTGATCTGAAAATGAAATGATATGTTAATGTGGGCAGATATCCTGCGGCGGAGAGATTACACTCTCCAGCCAGCAGGATATTTGTTTTTCAGGATCCCGTTTACAAGCTTTCCGAAGCCGAGAGGATAACCGTCCACACAGAGAAGGTGCCAGCCTTTTTTGTGAGCGGCCTCTTCCGGCTCGATCATAAGAGTTTCGCCTTTCAGATAACGGGTAAGCCGCTCATCAGAAACCGGCAGAGAGATAACTGCTTCCACATCTCCTTTGTGAAGCGCCAGCGCCAGAGGCTGAGACGGCTCAAAACGGTTTTTCTTCAGATCACCCAGGTAGAGGCCGTTTCGAAGAAAGGAGATTCCGCGGAGATCCAGTGGGAAGGGCAGCTGATAGTATACTTTATCTTTGCGGACTTCCACACGGTTCCAGTCAAATTCCTGACCGCCAATGGTTTTCAGGCCGATCTCAGAGAAAAATTCCTCCAGCCATTTCCGGGTATTTTTGTCCGGTCCTTTTGCGGAAAAGCGGAAAATGGGTGGAAGAGAGTCACCTTTTTTGCGGAACAGGGCGAGAAAATGACCTTCGCCATCCATTTTGTGTGGAAAGATTCGGACGCATTTTTGAAGTTCTTCCGGATTAAATGCATTTAAGCTTAACGCGATTTCGGAATCGGAAGTGTCTGCTGTGCCGGCATATTCCGGGCGGCCGCTGGAGAAGCCTTCATATCCTGGCATTTCCATAAGTTCCATATCCGGGCGTTGTCTGAGAAGATAGGCTACCACTTCTTCGTCTTCACATGGGGAAAAAGTGCAGGTGGAATAAAGCAGCATTCCGCCCGGACGGAGCATATCGGCAGCTTTTAAGACCAGGTCTTTCTGGATATCAGAAAGCTCTGCGGATTTTTCCGGTGTCCAGTCGTGGGCAAGGGCTTCCTCTTTTCGGAACATGCCTTCCCCGGAGCATGGAGCGTCCAGAAGGATCTTATTGAAGAAAGCAGGAAAACGCTGGGCAAGTTTGGCGGGCTTTTCGTCGGTGACGAGCATATTTTTCATGCCAAAAAGCTCCAGATTCCTAAGAAGGGCTCTGGCTCTGGAAGTACTGATATCGTTGGCAAGGAGAAATCCGGTGTCATTTAAGGCTGCACCAAGGGCGGTGGCTTTTCCTCCGGGAGCTGCGCAGAGGTCCAGGACAAAATCTCCAGGTTCGATGGGAAGCCTGGAAGCCGGTGTCATGGCACTTGGTTCCTGGAGATAATAAAGACCCGCCTGGTAGTAAGGACATCGTGCAGGGCGGCTTTCCTCCTCGTAGAAGTATCCGGTATTGATCCACGGGATCGGCCGGATAGGGAAAGGGGAAAGCGCCTGAAAATCCTGGCAGGAGAGCTTGGCGGTGTTTACACGTAGACCGTAGGTGCGGGGATTTTTGTAGCTTTTCAGGAAAGCATCATAATCATCTCCCAGCATTTCTTTCATACGCTCCAGAAAAGGAAGCGGTAATGTCTGTATTTTATCTGAATCTGTCATAATTTCCTCCATAATATAAACTTGACTCTTTCGGATATTGTGTGAAAAGAGTGGTTTCCGAAAAATATTATAAAGTATAGAGGGATTTTTCTAAATACTATTGACAAAACTATATTATACGATATATAGTATTATTCACAGAACAATATTACATGACTTATCATGTGAGCGTTGGATCGTGAAGTGATCGCGTTCATCAGCATGTAGTAAGACGGAATGTGAATGTCCGTTTTACAGGTCATAGAGAGGTGAGCAGATGGTATTTAATACAGGAGCAGCCCTCCTGGATGCGATCGTCCTGGCTGTTATTTCCAGAGAGAAGGACGGTACCTACGGGTACAAGATCACCCAGGATGTGCGAAGTGTTCTGGAGGTTTCAGAATCTACGCTGTATCCGGTCCTTCGCAGGCTTCAGAAGGATGAATGTCTGGAAGCCTACAATATGGAATATGCAGGCAGAAACCGGAAATATTATAAGCTGACAGATAAGGGCGCAGCGCAGCTGAATCTTTACAGAAGTGAATGGGAGATCTATTCATCCAAGATCACCAGGATGTTTGAGGAGGGAGTTTGATTATGAACAGAAAGCAGTTTATGGAACAGCTTGAACGGCTGCTTTCCGATATTTCAGAGGCAGAGAGACAGGAAGCACTGGAATATTATGAAGGATATTTTGATGATGCAGGTCCTGAGAATGAAGGAGAAGTGATCCGGGAACTGGGAAATCCGGGGAAGGTTGCTGCGATCATTAAGGCAGATCTTCAGGAGAACAGTGAAGATTACGGGGAATACACAGAGAACGGATATCAGGATACTCGTGTGAAAGAGAACGGGGAAATGCCGGACCATTATACAGAAGTAACCGTATACGGAAATGGACAGGGAGAGGCCCATCGTGATACGGGAAATACAGAAAATTTCGAAGACCGCAGGAAAAGACGTGCCCAGCGCGGCTATCACGCAGAGAAAAAGCAGAATAAGGCAGGAATCATTCTTGCGCTGATCGTTCTTGTTTTTGCGGCTCCTCTGATAAAAGGATTATTTGGCGGAGTACTGGGGATTTTGGTGACACTGGCATTGCTGCCTTTCCTGCTGACATTTTTTGCAGGAGCGGGATCGATCATCCTTGTGATCGGTGCAGCTGCGTGCATTGTTGTTGGGATTGCCATGACGGTGTCTCTTCCGCCGGCCGGGATCCTGACTATCGGTATCGGATGCCTGATGATGGCATTTGGACTTTTGTTACTGTTACTGACGGTGTGGTTTACAGGTAAGATATTGCCTGCGATCCTGCGGAAATTTACGGTATTCTGCAGCAATCTCCTGAATGGAAGAAAGGAGGAAAAAGTATGAAACGTTTTCTGAAGGTAATTCTGATCCTTGCAGCAGTATTCGGTGTGGCAGGCCTGGGACTTACTGCCGGCGGAGCTGCCATGGGAGCGACTATGGGAGATGTGAGTGTTCTGGATCATGGAATCACGCAGGTGCTTCGTGTTCTGGATCATGAAGACAGCTGGGAAGTGGAAGATTCCGAGGAAGATATGGATGAGCAGGAGGACGATTTTCAGGCAGCTGCAGAGAGCGCGGTAACTGAGAAGGGCGTTCTGGCAGACAGTGCAGACAGTTCCGCATATACGAAAGTATATGAGGCCTCGGCTGTGTCAGACCTTTTCTGTGATCTGAGATACGAAGAACTGGTTTTGAAAACATGGAATGAGGATAAAGTCCAGGTGAAAGTTTCAGGGAAGGATCACAATCGCATTCAGATCAGCAATAACAACGGTAGTCTGAGAATTGCAAGCAATCAAAAAGTGAGAAACCGTTCCATAGAAATTTTTTGCCCGGAAAACTTAAGCTTTCAGAAGATAAAACTTCAGATGGGAGCCGGAACCATCGAACTGGATGGTGATTTTAAAGCGGAGCAGATGGAAGTAAATGTGGGGGCCGGAACCATTGAAAATTCCGGCAGCCTGGATATAAAGGAAGCAGATTTTACAGTCGGAGTGGGAACTGCTGACATCAGTGAACTTCAGGTGGAGAATTTAAAAGGAAGCTGTGGTATGGGAGATATGGAGCTTACACTTACAGGAAAAGCTGCTGAGTATAATTATGAGCTGAAATGTGGTCTTGGAAATCTGGAGGTGGATGATTCTCTGGAAACATCCATTACTTCCGGAAATAAACAGATCACAAATGAAGGTGCCACGAAAAATATAAAACTGGATTGCGGAATGGGAAACGTTCAGGTTGAATTTGAAGAAGACTAAAGGAGGAAGCATTATGAGTAACAAAAAACTATACAAATCATCAGTAAACCGTATGTTATGTGGTGTCTGCGGCGGAATTGCGGAATACTTTAATATCGATCCGACTCTTGTCCGACTGGTATGGGTGATCATCACGCTGATGGGCGGAGCCGGAATCCTGGCGTATATCATTGCGGCGATCATTATCCCGGATTAAAAATGACAGTACCCATAAAGGACGGACATATTTTTCAGAATGCATAATTTATCCGGAAATTGTCCATACTCCATAAAAAAGATGAGGAGTGTGGAAGATGAACAGGGAGAAAGAAGTAAAAGCATATCTTGAGGGAAAGCTTTCCCAGGCGGAAAAACTGAAATACGAGATTGCCGATGAGATGGGAGTTCTGGATAAAGTGATCAAAGACGGGTGGAAAAGCCTTTCTGCAAAAGAAACCGGACGGATCGGTGGTCTTATGACAAAAAAGAAGAAACATAAAAAGTAAAATACAGCCTGAAGGAACAAGGCGAAATGACGCCGGAAAAGTCCTTCGGGCTGTATTGAATTATAAGAATATTTTTCTGGAAAAAAGAAATTTTTTTGACGGTTCAGGGTGGACTGACCAGTGGAAAAGAGCTATACTGTTGGAATAACAGAGGAGGTATGAAGGAACATGGGTGAAAAAATCAACAACATTCTAAAGGGTGAGATCATCTCCTCAGTATTTTATATACTGCTGGGACTTTGCCTGATCCTGATCCCCACGCAGACGGTGGACGTGATCTGCAAAGTAGTATTCGGGCTGATCCTCATCGGAGCTGGCATTTATCATATCTATATTTACATACGTGGAAAAGCGAAAGCTACGATCATGGATCTTCTAAGTGGTGTGGTTGTTTTTGTGCTGGGGGTGTTTCTTTTTATGACACCGTCCATCGTGATCAAACTGCTTCCATGGATGCTCAGCGCATTTGTACTGGTTGATAGTCTGTGGAAGTTTAAAGGAGCCTTCCTTCTGAAAAAAGGAGGAAACGGCGCATGGAGCGTGCTTCTGATCGGAAGTCTTGTTTTCATTGCACTTGGAATCGTGATGCTGTTTGGAAGATTTCCGAAGATCATGACTCTGCTGATCTTTTCCGGCTGGGTGCTGGTGTGTGACGGAGCTGCGGATATCGTATTCTATATTATTATGAAGCTGGGGCTTCGAAAGATCGCAAAAAAGGCGGAGACAGAGAAGGAAGATTCTGGTGCAGACAGTTCAGATGCTGTAAATGAAACGGCAGATATGGATGTGCCAAATGATACAAGAACCCAGGATGAAAATGCGCCGAGTGAGCAGCAGAGTGGGAAGGAAACAGAATATCCAACAGAAACTACAGCAGAGACTACAGCGGCTATGCTGGCGCAGGATGCAGACGGATATTCTGCGGACAGAAAAGAGACAGAAGAATCCACAGAACCGGAAGAAGAGCAAAAGCAGAAGAATTCCCGATGGGAAAAAGAACCGGAGAATGTGGAGATGAAGCTCTGGGCTGTAGGCAAAGACCAGGCGGAAACCGGCAGCCTGAAGGATCTTCTGGACGGTTCCGATGAAGAACTGGAAGAGTGGAAGGACTGACCCTTCTCTTGCATCATCTGCCATTCCGTGGTAAGATGTGCACATGAAAAATACAGATAAAAATATAAAGATACTGATGATGGATTTTTCCGGAATATATGAGGATCAGCAGTTCTGGAGGGGAAAAGAAGTATCCCGGGTGGAGGCCAGGGACATTCCCGGAACCAACTGCTACTGTGATGAGGATGCGATGAATGCCATTCGCAGCCGTATTGCCCCTTATTCTTCCGGAGGAATCCATTTTATTGATTCCGGAAACTATCACTATATGACAAGGATCTGGCTGGAAAAGATATCGGAGCCTTTCTCGCTTCTTGTATTTGACAATCACACGGATATGCAGCCGCCGGCATTCGGAGGTCTGCTTTCCTGCGGAGGATGGATCTACGATTCTGTTATGGAACTTCCATTGCTTAAAAGGGTGATCCTGATCGGCCCGGATGAGGAAGCTTTTTCCAGAGTGGAATCGGAGATTCAGGAAAAGGTGGAATTCTTGAGCAGAGAGAAGCTTCTGGAAATGGAAGAGGCGCAGGTGTGTGCGTTTGTAAGCAAGCATGTGGGAAAGCTGCCGCTGTACATTTCTGTGGATAAAGATGTTCTCTGCAAGGATGATGCGGACACGAACTGGAGCCAGGGGGATATGCGCCTGGATACGATGCTGGAATGTCTGAAGAGAGTCAGAGAAATATGTGCAGAGGGAATCCTGGGCGTGGATATCTGTGGTGAATGTGATGTAGCAGAATCTGGAAACAGCGCCTTGAATGACCGGGCCAATGCTACATTGCTGGAGTGTTTTCTGTCCGCATACGGGAGCGAAGATCATGACGGAAATAAGAATGAGATAACAGGAGGAAACCGATGAAAAATGAACTTCTTACCATCGGGCCATTTACGGTATACGGTTATGGTCTGATGATCGCCATTGGAATTTTGGCAGGCTGCCTGACTGCAGAATACAGAGCCGGAAAACAGAAGCTTGACAGTGAACAGATCTTTCCAATGATCCTGTGGTGCCTGGTGGGTGGATTTTTCTGTGCAAAGCTTCTCTTCTGGATCACAGAGTGGAAATCAATTGTTCAGGATCCGGGATTTATAATGGAAACTTTAAGCTCCGGTTTTGTGGTGTTTGGCGGTATCATCGGCGGGATACTGACGGGGCTTCTGTATTGCAGGATCAGAAAGCTTGTATTTTTTAAATACGCGGATGTGATCCTGCCATCTGTGGCACTGGCCCAGGGATTTGGACGGATCGGATGTTTCCTGGCGGGCTGCTGTTATGGAAAAGAGACAGAGAGTGTTTTTTCTGTGATATTTCAGAATTCCGAATATGCGCCCAATCACGTGGCGCTGATCCCGACGCAGTTGTATTCCGGCGGACTGGATTTTCTGCATTTTCTTCTGTTGTTGCTGATCGCACGGAACAAAAAAGAAGATGGTCAGGTCACTGCCTGTTATCTGATCTTTTATAGCATTGGGCGGTTTGTGATCGAGTTTTTCCGTGGGGATATTATCCGTGGAAGTGTGGGGATTTTGTCGACTTCCCAGTTTATCAGTATTTTTACAGGGATTGCGGGGATCGTGCTGCTGATACTGATCAGGAAAAAAAGAGACAGCAAGAGCAGTGTTTAAACGGATCAGGGAAGTCTCATGTATCAGGAAAAAGTTGGACAATAGTGGTATAAGGACAGGTTTTCGCTGCATACATCTATGAAAAAGGCGAAAGCAGGCATGTCATGCTCAGAAAAGAAGATTTTGAACCAAATATGAAAACAGAGGATAAGATCCCCGGAGCGCAGACGGAAAATCCGGCACAGAGTCAGCGCTTCGGGGATTTTATCGTGAAATATATGCAGAATGTCCGGGATACTATGGAACTTTTTCCGGGGACATCTTTTCGGGCGATCAATGAAATTTTCGGGGTTCTTTATGTTCCGCTGGAAAGTATGGGAGAGATCGAGGTCACGGGAACCTCCTATAATTCGATCCCGAAATGCTATACCTACATGGATATGGAGGCAGCAGGGGAATCAGGAATCAACAGGCTGCACGATCACCCCTATCTGAAGCTGCGTGGAAAAGGTACTGCGGTGGCGGTGATCGATTCGGGGATTGATTATCAGAATGAAGTGTTTCGAAATGCAGGCGGCTCCAGAATCGCTTATTTATGGGATCAGTCCATAGAAGAGGAAGAACAAAATCAGTCTGGGAGGGAGTTGGAAGCTGAAAATGGAGATGCAGATAATTTGCCGGAAGAGGGGGATGATATAGCAGATACAGAAGTTCCATATGGCAAATTATTCCGGAAAAAGGATATCGACCGGGCACTGGCTTCCGAGGAGCCGTTTGCCATCGTGCCATCCAGAGATACCAACGGCCATGGCACGGCACTGGCGGGTATTGCTGCCGGAAATATGGTACCCGGAGAAAATTTTACCGGAGCAGCGCCGGAGGCAACCCTGATCATCATCAAGGTAAAGCCGGCAAAACAATATCTCCGGAATTTTTATCTTTATCCTCCGGAGGCAGAAGCTTTTCAGGAAAATGATGTGATGATGGCCATTGCTTTTGCGATTTCCCAGGCCAAAAAGCTGAAGATGCCACTTTCTATCTGCCTGGGGATCGGAAGCAGCCAGGGCGCGCATCTGGGGACCAATGCGTTAAGCCAGTATGTGGACTATGTGGCAAATTTTTCCCAGGTATCCGTATCTGTGGCAGCAGGAAACGAAGGAAATACAAGAAACCACAGTACGGGGATTTTTTCTCAGGGAAGGGAGCAGATCGTGACAGAACTCCGTGTAGCGGAAAGAGAGCAGGGCTTTACCATGGAATTCTGGGGAGAACCGCCGGAAATCTATGGGCTTTCCATCCAGTCACCAACCGGTGAGATACTGGAAGTCAGCAGTTCCATCGGTTCCAGAACCCAGGAGCTGTCATTTGTTTTTGTGGAAACAAAGGTGTATGTGAATTATATCCTGATCGAGCGTCAGACCGGATATTCCCTGGTGTATATCCGATTTTTCCATCCGGCGTCCGGTATCTGGAAAATTTTTACCCAGGCAAGAAAACAACAGAACGTACAGTTCTATATATGGCTTCCTGTGGAAGGGCTGATCTCACAAGATACCTATTTTCTGGAACCATCCCCCTATACCACGGTGACAGCGCCGGGAGACGCCAGGAACAGCATTACGGCAACTGCCTACCAGCATCGTGACGGAAGCATCTACATTGCAGCAGGCAGAGGCTATACGCCAGATGGCATGATCACTCCACATCTGGCAGCTCCTGGCGTTAACGTAAAAGTGCCGCTGGTACGAGGCGGCTTTGGAACCCGCTCCGGAACCAGTATATCCGCCGCACAGACCGCCGGCATCGCGGCACTTCTGTTTGAATGGGCGATCATACGGGATAACCAGCCGTTTTTTACCGGGAGCAGCGTGAAATATTATCTGCAGAGAGGCGCAAGAAGAGAAGAAAACATGCAGTACCCTAACCCAGAGTGGGGGTACGGGAAGGTGGATCTGTATCATACCTTTGAACTGCTGACGTGAGATGATGAGAATTGGAAAAATATGAAAAGCAGAAACAGATCATTTCCTTTGGAAAGAGTAGATGCACAAGATGCATAGATATTTCATTTGGAAAAATAAAAAAAGGATACGAAAGTACTAATTTTGGAAAAAATATTCATATAGATAATTCACTTTGTATCGTGTACTATAAATATATGGAAAAATCATATAATGACACAACAGGGAGGAATTTTACTTATGGAGCTTTCAACTTTGGTAAAAATGTCAAACACCTACGGAAGCAATCCGGCCTATGTTCTGGCAGGAGGCGGTAATACTTCTGTAAAAGACGATACAACATTGTATGTAAAGGGATCCGGTACACAGCTTGCTACCATTAAGGCAGAGGAATTTGTCAAAATGGACAGAGCCCGTCTGAATGAGATCATGAAAACGGAATATCCGGCGGATGATGTGAAGCGTGAGTCTGCATATCTTGCAGATGTAATGGCGGCAGTGACCGATGAGGATAAAACCAAACGTCCCAGCGTGGAAGCACTGCTCCACAATCTGTTTGCTTATACGTATGTCCTGCATGTTCATCCGACACTTATCAATGGACTGACCTGCGGAAAGGGCGCAAAGGCTCTTTGCGAAGAACTTCTTGGAAAAGATGTACTCTGGATCGATATCTGCAAACCGGGATACACACTTGCCCGTATCTGCTTCGAGAAAATGAATGCCTATAAAGAAGAAACAGGAAAAGACGTGCAGGTTCTTCTGCTTCAGAATCACGGAATTTTTGTTGCGGCTGATACTGTAGAGGAGATTGGCGTTTTATTCGATGGTGTGATCGGAAAGCTGGAAAAGCAGGTAAAGAGAACTGCGGATGTAAGTGATGCAGTTACACCTGAAAAAGAGCAGGCAGCACAGAAGCTTTCCAGTCTGTTCGGACATGCGGTGGAAGTCGTACCGGCTGCGGAGGTGGATAATTTTGTAAAAGATAAAACTGCTGCGGCACCTCTTCTGAAGCCGTTTACTCCGGATCATATTGTATATTGTGGACCTTATCCGTTATTTGTAGAAAATATTGATGAGGCGAAAAATGCGCTGGATGCATTTATGACAGAGCATGATAAAGAGCCAAGACTGATCCTGGTACAGGGCGTTGGCGCATTTATCATGGAAGATGACAAAGGAAAGGCAGCAAAGGCACAGCTTCTGGTAAAGGATGCGATCAAGCTTGCAGTGTATGCAGAGAGCTTTGGCGGTCCGCTGCAGATGACTGATGAGATCACATATTTTATCACACACTGGGAAGCAGAAGCATACCGCAGTAAGAAATAAAAAAGAAAAAAATATATATAGAAATAAAGAAAATGCATCGGGAACTATTAGGAAATTCCCGGTGCATTTTTTATCGAATGACGGATAAACAGTTACTCAGGACAGAGTTACGCAGCAAATGTGGATATTTTTATCCGCATTACCACAAATCTTATTTCCGATACACGAACGCCGGCAGTCCATCCTCACCAACCGGAACATTTACAGTTCCCTGGATCAGCGGGCGGGCATAGCGGATAAAGTCTTCGGTGACATCGGAGCCGTCTTCTGTGATCCATTCCACAGGGACCGTCTTTTCTTCGTTGCAGATAACGTTGACATCCTCCAGTGTACATTTGATGGAGTACGGAGAATCACTCTGACGTTTAAATGCGATCATCTTTCCGGTTTCGCCGTTCAGGGCAGCCTGTACACCAAATTCACCGGCGAGGATGCCTTCTTGCTGGTCTGTTCCGGCGAGCATAGCTGCAGAGCAGCGCTGGCTTACATTGAGCTCTACGGAGCGGGCTTTGACACCAAGACGGCTGCGTACAAGATTCTCAAGATATTTACCGCAGCCAGCAAGCATCTTGTGACCGAAGGCGTCGGTTCCGGCAGCGCTATCGTATTCGCAGATGAAAGTGCCGTCTTTATCATGGATTCCCTCAGATACACAGACTACGACGTTGCAGTTTTTCTCGAAGGCAGCATGAACTTTCTGGAGAAATTCTTCTACATCGAAATCGGTTTCCGGAAGATAAATGAGAAGCGGATTGTCTCCAACATATTTCCGGGCAAGGGCAGCAGCTCCGGTGAGCCAGCCTGCGTGACGTCCCATGATCTCGATGATAGTGACGGATTTTTTCTCATAGACACAGGCGTCCAGGGTGATCTCACGGACGGTGGAGGCTACGTAGCGGGCAGCACTTCCGAATCCGGGAGTATGGTCGGTGTTTACAAGGTCGTTATCAATGGTCTTCGGCTCACCGAGGATACGGATGTCGCTGCCGATCTTTTCAGCATAGCGGGAAAGCTTGCTGACGGTATCCATGGAATCGTTGCCGCCGATATAAAAGAACCAGCCGATGTTCATCTCCTCGAATTTCTGAAAAAGCTTCGGATAAACCGGATCCTCCAGGGATTCCGGAAGCTTGTAACGGCAGGAGCCGAGATAGGCGCCGGGTGTCCAGGTAAGAGCGAGAAGCTGCTCTCCCGGAAGTGCTTCCTGGAAATCAAGGACTGTTCCTTTTAAAAATCCCTCAATGCCGTTGACCATACCATAAACGTGGTCGATCTCCTCTGTATGTTTAAGTGCTTCAGATACCACACCGTAAAGACTGCTGTTGATAGCTGCGGTTGGTCCGCCGGATTGTCCTGCGATAAGGTTCTTTTTTGACATTCTGATACCTCCTGGGTGTTGTTTTTTATATTGTAACAGAAATAGAAGAAGATAACATCTAAAAAAATCACCTTTTTTATAAAAAAATTACTCTATACAAATGGTTATATCATAGTAATATAATAGTATATACAGAGAAAAGAGGTGAAAAAACGATGACAGTAAGAAAAGTACAGTTTGAGAGCATGGATGAAGTGAACCGTTTTCTTGATGTGACAGAGCATTTTCCGTTTGCAGTGGATCTGAAAAGGGGAAGCAGAACAGTAAATGGCAAATCCATTCTTGGAGTTGCATCCATTGGCCTTGGCAGAGAGATGGACTTTTGTGCACATGTGCCGGAGCTTGCGCCGGAGATCACATCCAGTCTTGGTTTTTGCATGAGGTAGGTTTAAGAGGGGAAAAAATAAATAATGGTTGATCGATGGTGAATGAGGATATCGTAAGGTCGCAGAGGCGATGATCGGTATCCTCATTTTTTTATAGATGACAAATGTAAGTATTTAGAAAAAAATCTAAATACTTATTGACTGGGAAATCCGAAAATGCTATACTCTATTTAGAAATATTTCTAAATACTATCCGAAAGGAGGAAGACATACACGATGGCGTTTGCGGAAACCTTCAAGGCACTTTCGGATCCTGTGCGGAGAGAAATCCTGCAGCTTCTGAAAAACGGGAAAATGTCAGCCGGTGAGATCGGAGGACATTTTGACATGACAGGTGCAACCATATCCTATCATCTGAAAATTTTGAAGAAAGCAGATCTTGTGTGGGAGACGAAGGTAAAGAATTTCGTGTATTACGAACTGAATACCACAGTTGTAGAGGAGCTGCTTCTGTGGCTCAGTGATCTGAAAGGGGGAAAGAATGATGAAAGGTGAAGAAAGAAAAGAGTTTCTGAAGGAATATAAAATGTCCCTGATCTCCGGGAGTATCCTTACGATCTCACCGTCACTGGCAGGGATCCTGCTGTGGAACCGTCTGCCGGAGAAGATCGCAACACATTTTGATCAGCACAATCTGGCCAACGGCTGGAGCAGCAAGCCGATGGCAGTTTTTGGAATTCCATTTCTGCTTTTGCTGATCCATCTGTTTTGCGTGTTTTTTACAGCCAATGATCCAAAGAGAAAAAATATCAACAGGCGTATTTTTACCATGGTCCTGTGGCTGGTTCCGGTGGTGTCTGTGATCACCTGCATGTCAATCTATGGTCTTGCTCTGGGTATGGACATTGATATAGGTGTGATCGTGAATATCATGGTGGGGATCATGTTTATCATTCTCGGAAATTACGTTCATAAGGTGAAACAGAATTATACAGTGGGAATGAAGCTTCCCTGGACCTTGAACAGTGAGGAGAACTGGAACCGTACCAACCGTATGACAGGCTGGATACTGATCCTGTCAGGGCTGCTTTTTCTTATGAATTCGCTGCTTCTGAAAACGGAAATTGTTTTTGCGGTAATTTTGCTGGTCATCCTTGTGCCAATGATCTATTCATTTATTCTTTATAAAAAGGGAATCTGAGAAAATAATTTCGGACCGTCACTGTCAGAAAAAAGGCAGTGGCGGCTTCTTTTTTATCAAAAAATAATGTTCAAACAAAGCGGTACGTGATATGATAATGTCATACAAAAGCATTTCCTCGAACACTATAAACAGACAGCAGACAGGAGGGATCATTATGACAGAATTAAGCCGTTTTCAAAAAGATGTGGAAGTTGCTGCCACTGCTCTTGAAATGCGGGCAGAGAACGAGGATGCCAAAGAAGAGGCCATTCATCTTTACCGGAAATTCGGAAGTACCAAGCAGGAGCCGCTGCGGCTGGCAGTTGCCCTGCGGGGATATTTTCTGGAGGAAGGTGTGGAGGAAGAGGAACGCGCGCATTATGGAGCATATCTTAAGAAAAGGATCCGTCCGGCTGTGGAACGCCTGATCCTGGAAGATGACTGGGAAAAGATCGAGAAGCTTTATGAGAACGAATGGTTTGGGGAACAGGAGCTGGAGGTGTTCCTGAAACTGGCTGAAGAGTGGAGGAGACCTGCAGCGCTGATGGGACTTCTCCATTTGAAAAAAGCAAATTATGGATTTAAAGAGAAGAAATTCGAGCTGTGATTTTTTCAGGAAATCGGGAATGGAGGCGGATTCGGTGGAACGGAGGCAGGAAGAGCTTGGAATACATATCCTGGAAAACATAAGGAACGAACTGTACTACTATTTTCCATATCTGGACGGTGCTTTTGCCTGCATTTCCGGGAAGGGCTCAGAGCAGACCGGAACCATTGGAACAGATGGAGCTTTTTTTCTTTTTTCCCCGGAATATCTTCTGAAGCTTTATGTAAAAAAGCCGGAGGCAGTGCGAAGAGGTTATCTGCATATGCTGCTGCACTGTCTGTATCTGCACCTTTTTCGGGAGGATCAGGAGGACAGACGCTTATGGAACCTGGCCTGTGATATTGCGGTGGAACAGATCATTTCCAGGGAAAAGATCCCGATTCTGGAGACAGGCGGCGATGCGAAAAAAATCCGTGAAAAGGTTTTTCATATTCTGGGAGACAGGTCGGATTCCGCAGAAAAGATATGCCGGAAGCTGAAGGAACAGGCTTTTCCGTTTCACCTGGAAGAACTGGAGGAAGCCTTTCATTTTGATGACCACACCCTGTGGGACACCTGTACAGGAGAAAAAGGAAAAAGAACAAAGGAAAAATGGAACAAGCTTCTTTCCTATACTGCCGCAAACCGTCAGGATCACCGGAAACGGCGGGGAAGTCAGAAAGGGGACCAGAAGGAAGAGGCAGGAACGGTAAGATCCGGAAGATACGATTACAAAAAATTTCTCCGTCAGTTTTCTGTGCTGCGGGAAGAGGTGGAGCTGGATACGGAAAGCTTTGATTATATTTTTTATAATTACGGGATGGAGCATTATGGAAATCTTCCGCTGATCGAGCCGCTGGAATATAAGGAAGTGAACCGTCTGGAGGAGCTGGTGATCGCCATTGATACTTCCGGCTCCTGTGATGGAGAGACTGTGCGGAGATTCCTTGGAGAAACGTATTCCATTCTCAGTGAAAAAGAGAATTTTTTCCATAAAATGAAGGTGTACCTGATCCAGTGTGACTGCTGTATCCAGGATGTTAAGGTGATCCATTCCGAGGAAGAATGGAAGGAATACAGCAAAAATATCACCATACAGGGCCGGAGCGGAACAGATTTCCGGCCGGTGTTCCGGTATGTGAAGGAGCAGCAGGAGAAAAAAGAAATCCGCAGTCTTAAGGCTCTGATCTATTTTACAGACGGGGACGGGATATATCCCGGAAGCAAACCGGATTATGAAACGGCCTTTGTATTTTTACATAAAACAGAAAAAATGGAGCTTGTTCCGCCCTGGGCGATCCGGCTTGTGGCAGAGCAGGAAGGAGTGCGTTACAGAACATGAACATAAAAGAGGCAAAAGAAGAGATCAAACATACCTTACTGGCTTACAACCGGAAGGATGCAGCCGGGCGCTATACATTTCCCAAACTCCGACAGCGTCCCATCCTGCTTATGGGGCCTCCCGGAATCGGGAAAACAGCGATCATGGAGCAGGTGGCAGAGGAATGCGAGGTAGGTCTGGTAGCCTATACCATTACCCATCATACAAGACAGAGTGCGATAGGACTGCCAAGGATCGTGACCCGGTGCTACAACGGAAAAGAGGTCAGCATCACAGAGTATACCTTAAGCGAGATCATTGCTTCTGTGTATGATTGTATGGAACGTACCGGAAAGAAGGAGGGAATCCTGTTTATCGATGAGATCAACTGTGTCTCCGAGACACTTGCGCCTACCATGCTGCAGTTCCTTCAGAACAAGACCTTCGGAAGCCACAGTGTGCCGGAAGGATGGCTGATCGCGGCAGCAGGAAATCCTCCGGAATATAATAAATCGGTCCGGGAGTTTGATATTGTAACACTGGACCGTGTGCGGAGGATGGATATCGAGGCAGATCTTGAGGTGTGGATGGAGTATGCCTGGAAAAAGGAGATCCACGGATCGATCCTGGCTTATCTCGGCATGAAGAAGGATCATTTTTATTCTGTGGAGAATACAGTGGACGGGAAATTCTTCGTGACAGCAAGAGGCTGGGAAGACCTGTCTGAGATCCTGAAGGCTTATGAGGAGCTGGGCGTGGAGATCACAGAGAATCTGGTCGGGGAGTATTTATGCAGAGAGGAGATCGCAAGAAGCTTTTTTGCCAGCTATCAGCTGTACCGGAAGTACGGAGAGGACTATGGCCTGGAACGTCTGCTTTCCGGAGAGATGCCGGAGGAGGAACAGCAGAAAAAGGTAAAAATGGCGAAGGAAGCTTCCTTTGAGGAACGCTTCCTTGTGACAGGGCTTCTGCTTGACGGTCTGAACGGAAGTTTTCTGACCTATGAGAAGATGGATGGTGAGACAGGTGCTGTTTATCAGGAACTTCTGCATCTGAAAGCTTTTCTTCAGAATAAAAAGGACATGACAGCGCTGGATGAATTTACAGATATGAAGAAGAAAAGTCTGGCTGTCCGTCTGGAGGCGGAGCTTCTTACCGCAGATCAGCAGACTACGGAAGAGCTAGTGATCCGCACTCTGGAGGAATTCAGCCTTACTATCCGAAAGGAGCATATCACAGAAACAGAGGCTGGCTTTGAACGGATCCGGCAGCTTTTTACGGAAATGGCGGAGAAGAGAAAAGCCTGTGCGAAAAAGATCAGCGGGGAGCTGGAACAGGCATTTACATTTATGAAGGAATGCTTCGGGGACGGACAGGAAACGGTGCTTTTTGTCACCGGATTGACCCGGAACAGTCATGCGGCGGCCTTTATCCGAGAGTATGGCTGTGATCCTTATTTTGCCTGCAGTGAGAAGCTTCTTTACCGGAAACAGGAGAAAAAGCTTCAGGAGAAATGTGCATCACTATTAGAAATATGAATGATCCCTTAACGAATACTTATGACTGAAAGGGGCCTGACATCTTGACAGAAGGGTTTGTGAGGTGATACGGTAACGGTGTCGAAAACAAAAATCAAATAACCGAATGATGAGGTGTGAGAACATGCAGGAATTAAAACCAATCAAAGAAGGTAAAGTACGTGAGATCTATGACAATGGAGACAGTCTGATCATGGTTGCAACAGACCGTATCAGCTGCTTTGACGTAATTCTGAATAACGAAGTTACAAAGAAAGGTGCTGTACTGACCCAGATGTCCAAATTCTGGTTTGACATGACTGAGGACATTCTTCCGAACCACATGATCTCTGTAGATACCAAGGATATGCCGGAGTTTTTCCAGCAGGAGAAATTCGAAGGAAAATCCATGATGTGCCGTAAACTGAACATGCTGCCGATCGAGTGTATCGTACGTGGATACATCACAGGAAGCGGCTGGACAAGCTACAAGGAGAACGGCACTGTATGCGGCATCAAGCTTCCGGAGGGACTGAAGGAATCCGACAAGCTGCCTGAGCCGATCTACACACCATCTACCAAGGCTGAGATCGGTGATCACGATGAGAATATTTCCTTTGAGCAGAGTATCGATCATCTTGAGAAATACTTCCCGGGAAAAGGACGCGAGTATGCAGAAAAGCTTCGTGACAACACCATTGCTCTTTACAAAAAATGTGCAGAGTATGCACTCAGCAAGGGAATCATCATTGCAGATACAAAATTCGAGTTTGGTCTTGATGAGGACGGAAACATGGTTATCGGTGATGAGATGCTGACACCGGACAGCTCCCGTTTCTGGCCGGCAGAAGGCTATGAACCAGGACATGGTCAGCCATCCTTTGACAAACAGTTTGCACGTGACTGGCTGAAAGCCAATCCGGACAACGACTGGACACTTCCGCAGGAGATCGTTGACAAGACTATTGAAAAATATCTCCAGGCATACAAAATGCTTACAGGAAAAGAACTGGCCTGAAAATAACAGCAGCTCTGAAATAGAACATACCTTACAAGCCGCTTCGGATGCCCATTCCGAGGCGGCTTCTTTCTGTATAAAACAGGACAAAAACAAAACGGTTGCAAGAAAACGGAGGGATATTTATAATAAATACAGAAACCAGATGATCCTGACAGATTTAAAGGAGTGTGATTATGAGCAGGAAAAACAAGGTGAAAAAGAAAAAAACAGTTGGAGATCATATTCTGACGATCGTTCTGATCGTGGCAATCTGTATTTTCTGTTATGCAGCTTTTAACCTTTATCATATTTATACAGAATATAAAAAAGGAACCGATGAATATAACAGCATTTCCGAAATGGCAGTGACAGAACGTGATCCGGACCAGGTGGAAGAGATAGATCAGCCGGATGAACAGCCTGTAGCACCTGTGAGCATTGATTTTGATTCTCTCAGGAGTATCAATGAGGATGTGATCGGCTGGATCTATATGGAAGCATTGCCTGAGATCAGTTATCCGGTGGTACAGGGAGAGGATAATAATTTTTATCTGCACCAGACATATGAGAAAAATTATAATTTTGCGGGAACGATCTTTATTGATTATGAGAACAAAAGAGATTTCAGCGATTGTAATACCCTGGTGTACGGACACAACATGAAGAATGGTTCCATGTTTGGAATGCTGAAAAAGTACAGAGCTGATGAGACGCTTTATAATACCAGCAAATATTTCTGGATCCTCACACCTGAAAAAGATTACCGGTATGAGATCATTGCAGCGTATACGACTTCTGTAAACAGCGATACTTATACCTTATTTAAAGGACCTGGCAAAGAGTTTCTGGAATATGAGAAAAAAATGTTCCAGAATTCGGAGATCAGAACAGATGCCACTGCAAGTGAAGCCAATGTGAAGGATAAGATCGTTACATTATCAACCTGTACCGGCAATCAGGCAACACGTTTTGTGGTACAGGGAAAAAGAGTGAATGCGGTGAACCCACAGTAGAGCTTTTGCGGATAAGTTTGGGAGGAAATGATATGGGAAATGAGATAGAAAAATTACAAAAGATCATTGATGAGAGCAGAAATATTGTATTTTTCGGCGGTGCAGGTGTTTCAACAGAAAGCGGGATCCCGGATTTTCGAAGCCAGGACGGACTGTATAACCAGAAATATGATTACCCGCCGGAGACGATCTTAAGCCATACATTTTTTATGCGAAAACCTGAGGAATTCTTTAAATTTTACAGAGATAAGATGCTTTGTGATACTGCAAAACCGAATGCGGCACATCTTAAGCTGGCGGAGATGGAGCAAACAGGAAAGCTGAAGGCTGTGATCACTCAGAATATCGATAATCTTCACCAGATGGCAGGAAGTAAAAAGGTCCTGGAGCTTCACGGAAGCGTTTACCGAAATCATTGTGTGAAATGCGGGAAATCCTATGATTTTAAATATATGAAGGAATCGAAAGGTGTTCCGCGGTGCAGCTGCGGCGGCATGATCAAGCCGGATGTGGTCCTTTATGAGGAAGGGCTGGATGACTATACGATCCAGGAATCAGTAAGAGTGATCTCAGAGGCGGAGGTGCTGATCATCGGGGGAACTTCTCTGGCGGTATATCCGGCAGCAGGCCTGATCGATTATTTCCGGGGAAATCATCTGGTGGTGATCAACAAGGCACCGACACCGAGGGATAAATATGCGGATCTTCTTATTAAAGAACCGATCGGGCAGGTGTTTTCTCAGATAAGAGTCTGAAAATATGGGAACCTGGGATGATCTGCAAAATAAAAATGAGGAGTATCAAATGGGATTAAATTATGAAGTTGGAGATATTGTCACACTGAAGAAGGCTCATCCCTGTGGCAGTAAAGAATGGGAGATCCTTCGCGTAGGAGCGGATTTCCGCCTGAAATGCAAGGGCTGCGGACATCAGATCATGGTGGCACGTAAGCTGGTTGAGAAAAATACACGAGATTTGAAAAAAATTGAAAAAAATTAAATTTATGCTTTACATCACGGGAGAGATGTGCTAGAATCAACAATCGTGATATATTTCATATCCTTGCTCTTTGACAGGCAAAGGGCCAAAAGACCATAAGGAGGTTAAGACAAGCATGAACAAGTACGAGTTAGCATTAGTTGTGAGCGCTAAGCTTGAGGACGAAGCACGTGACGCTGTAGTTGAGAAAGCAAAAGACTACATCACACGTTACAACGGCGTGATCACAGAAGTTGAAGAATGGGGTAAGAAGAAATTAGCTTACGAGATTCAGAAAATGCATGAAGGCTTCTACTATTTTATTCAGTTTGAAGCAGATTCTCAGTGCCCGGCGGAGATCGAGAGACATGTCCGCATCATGGACAATGTATTAAGATACCTGGTTGTCAAGAAAGAGGCATAATTTTTGCAGCGGATTTTTGAAAACACCATTAAGAACCTGTTCAGTTAAGTGAAATCATAAGAGAGGTAGAACGATGAACAAAGTAATATTAATGGGACGCTTGACAAGAGATCCTGAGGTAAGATATTCCGCAGGAGAAAATGCCCTGGCAATCGCCAGATATACACTGGCAGTTGATCGCAGATTCCGTCGTGACGGAGAGGCAAGTGCTGATTTTATCAGCTGTGTTTCTTTCGGACGTACAGCAGAATTTGCGGAAAAGTATTTCAGACAGGGACTGAAAATTGCAGTTACGGGACGTATCCAGACAGGAAGCTATACGAACCGTGAGGGACAGAAGGTTTATACGACAGAGGTTGTTGTTGAGGATCAGGAATTTGCTGAGAGCAAAGCATCAAGCGACAGCTATGCAGCAGCTCATCCGAGAACAGAGGCAGCACCTGCAACGTCTATGCCGAGTCCGAGCGCAGCAAGCGCCGACGGCTTTATGAACATTCCAGATGGAATTGATGAGGAGCTGCCGTTCAATTAGAACATCTGATCAAGACAGATGAGACGAATAAGATAGGAGGAAACAATCATGGCTTACAATAGAGGCGAGAGACCAGATTCTCCGATGAAGAGAAGAGGCGGACGCAGAAGAAAAAAAGTTTGTGTATTCTGCGGTAAAGAGAATAACGAGATCGATTACAAGGATGTAGCAAAGTTAAGAAAGTATGTTTCCGAGAGAGGTAAAATTCTCCCGAGAAGAATTACAGGTAACTGTGCGAAACATCAGAGAGCACTGACAGTTGCTGTTAAGAGAGCACGTCATATGTCCCTGATGCCATACGTTCAGGACTAATTCTGATCTTATACGGGGTCGTTGCGAAAAAGATGAGCAGTCATCTGGAGGCAGCGGCCCTGTTTTTTTATGAGCAAAACAGATTTTATCATTGCTATGGAATTATAATAAGGAATCTGGTATAATGTTAAATAACTTGTGGGTTAAATTACATTAAGAACAGGAAAAAGCAATGAACAACAAAGTTAAATTCAAGGGGCCTATGAAACACTTCATGCGCTGGCCGCTGTACCTTTCGGTCCTGGTCGTGCTGCTGGACCTGCTGGTGTTTATTGTAAGTGTAAAGGCCGGAATTCTGGTGTCTGTAGGTACTGTGATCTATATTTTTATCGCAGTACAGCTTTTTCGATATCACAAACCGCGGATCATCAATGATATGATCGCATTTGCCAATCAGTATGATGTGGTAGAAAAGCGGATGCTGGAAGAACTGGCGCTTCCTTATGCCATTATGGATATGGAAGGCCGCATGATCTGGTCCAACCGTATTTTTTCAGAGATCACGGGGAGAGATCAGTTTTATAAAAAAAATATCAGCACAGTTTTCCCGGATATTACTCCGGACAAGCTTCCTGTAGCCGATGAACCGGAAATTTCTGAGATGAGTATACATTTCGGGGATCGGATCTATCGGGTTTCCATGCAGCGGGTGACTATGGGTGAAGTAGTCAGCCATGCGGATATTCTGGAGAATATGTCCCAGAATGTCAGTCTGATCGCCATGTATCTTTATGATGAAACAGAGCTTAAGGAATACATCCAGAAAAATGAGGATAACAAGCTTGTTGTAGCACTGGCTTATCTGGATAATTATGAAGAAGCACTGGAGAGCGTGGAGGATGTGAGAAGATCTCTGCTTATCGCACTGATCGACCGAAAGATCACCAAGTATTTTTCCAACTTTGACGGCCTTGTGAAGAAACTGGAGAAAGATAAATATCTTCTGATCATGCGCCAGAGTTCACTGGAAACACTGAAGGAACAGCGTTTTCATATCCTGGATGAGGTTAAGACGGTTAACATCGGAAATGAAATGGCTGTGACATTAAGTATTGGAATCGGTCTGAATGCTTCTACGTATATCCAGAATTATGAATATGCCAGAATTGCCATTGAGATGGCACTGGGCCGTGGCGGTGATCAGGTAGTGATCAAAAATGAAAATAATATTACCTACATTGGCGGCAAGGCACAGCAGATGGAGAAATCAACCCGAGTGAAGGCACGAGTGAAGGCTCAGGCTCTGAAGGAATTTATGAGCACCAAGGATCGAGTGGTGGTTATGGGACACAAGATCACAGATGTGGATGCTCTGGGAGCTGGGATCGGTATTTACCGTGCCGGTAAGACTCTTGGTAAGCCGGTGCATATTGTGATCAATGATCCGACCACATCCATTCGGCCGCTGATGAGTGGATTTATGGAGAATCCGGATTATGAGCCGTCCATGTTTGTGGACAGTAATCAGGCCAAAGAACTGGTGGATAACAATACGGTAGTAATTGTGGTGGATACCAACAAGCCAAGCTATACCGAATGCCAGGATCTTCTCTATATGACAAAGACCATTGTGGTATTGGATCATCACCGCCGCGGCAGCGAGGTGATCCAGAATGCAGTTCTGTCCTATGTGGAGCCATATGCATCCTCAAGCTGCGAGATGATCGCAGAGATCCTGCAGTATTTTGCAGACGGGCTGAAGCTTCGCAGTATTGAGGCGGACTGTATTTATGCGGGTATCATGATCGATACCAACAACTTTACAACAAGAGCGGGTGTGCGTACCTTTGAGGCAGCAGCATTCCTGCGCAGATGCGGAGCAGATGTGACACGTGTACGTAAGATGCTCCGGGATAATATTGATTCCTATAAGGCGAGAGCGGAGGCAGTTCGTACTGCGGAGATCTACAGAGATTATTTTGCCATTGCAAGATGTCCGAGTGAAGGTCTGGAAAGTCCTACCGTTGTAGGAGCACAGGCGGCCAATGAGCTGCTCAATATCGCAGGAGTCAAGGCATCTTTTGTTCTTACCAGCTATAATAATGAGGTTTACATCAGTGCCAGAGCCATTGATGAAGTGAATGTACAGGTCATGATGGAACGGATGGGCGGCGGCGGACATCTGAATATTGCCGGTGCACAGGTGAAAGACACCATGGATGAGACCGAAAGAATGCTGAAAGAAATTATAGACCAGTTATATCAGGAAGGGGACAAATAGAAATGAAAGTAATTCTTCTGGAAGATGTTAAATCCCTGGGTAAAAAGGGACAGATCGTAAATGTAAGTGACGGATATGCAAGAAACATGATCCTGCCAAAAAAGCTTGGTGTTGAAGCTACATCCAAGAATCTCAATGACCTGAAACTCCGTAAGGCAAATGAAGAAAAGGTTGCACAGGAAAACCTGGACGCTGCCAAGGCATTTGCAGAGGAGCTTTCCACAAAGGAGGTTATCCTTACTCTGAAGGTAGGTGAAGGCGGAAGAACATTCGGTTCTGTATCCTCAAAAGAAATCTCAGAGGCAGCCAAAAAACAGCTGAATCTTGATATCGATAAGAAAAAGCTCCAGCTGGAGAATCCGATCCGTAACCTGGGTGTTACCAATGTTCCGGTACGACTTCATCCGAAGGTAACCGGAAGTCTCAAAGTCTGGGTAAAAGAGGCGTAATCAATGGAAGAAGCACTGATCAAGAGGATTCTGCCTCACAGTATTGAGGCAGAGCAGTCAGTGATCGGATCCATGATCCTGGATCGTGATGCGATCCTGGTGGCTTCCGAGATCCTGACCAGTGATGATTTTTATCAAAAACAATATGGTATCATTTTTGATGCCATGGTGGAGCTCTGTAATGAGGGACAGCCGGTAGATCTGATCACTCTGCAGAATCGTCTCAAGGAGAAAGAGCTTCCGCCGGACATCAGCAGTATGGAATATGTCCGTGATCTGATCGCAGCAGTTCCTACATCAGCCAATGTGAAATACTATGCCAATATCGTAAGCGAAAAGGCAGTTCTCCGGCGGCTGATACGGACTACGGAAGAAGTTGCCAATGCCTGTTATCTGGAAAAGGACAGTACGGAAACCATACTTGAGGAATCCGAGAAAAAGCTGTTTAATATTTTGCAGAGAACAAATGGTAGCGATTATGTGCCGATCCAGCAGGTTGTGTTGAATGCAGTCAGCAATATTGAGAAGGCTTCCAAGCTGAAGGGCTCCGTTACCGGGATCCCGACCGGATTTGTGGATCTGGATTATAAGACTTCCGGTATGCACGCGTCCGATCTTGTACTGATCGCAGCTCGACCTTCCATGGGAAAAACTGCCTTTGTATTGAATATTGCCCAGTATATGGCGTTTCGTAAAGATGTGACCGTGGCTATTTTCAGTCTGGAGATGTCCAAGGAGCAGCTGGTAAACCGTCTTCTTGCTATGGAATCTCACGTGGATTCCCAGAATCTCCGTACCGGAAATCTGAAAGATGAGGACTGGACGAAGCTGGTAGAAGGAGCGGATATTATCGGTGGCTCCAATCTTATTATTGATGATACACCTGGAATCTCCATTGCGGAGCTTCGTTCCAAATGCAGAAAATATAAGCTTGAGCATAATCTGGGGATCATCATGATCGATTATCTTCAGCTGATGAGCGGAAGTGGAAAATCAGATTCCAGACAGCAGGAAATTTCAGATATTTCACGATCGCTGAAAGCGTTGGCAAGAGAGATCGATGTACCGGTAATTGCGTTATCACAGCTTAGCCGTGCAGTGGAACAGAGACCGGATCACAGGCCGATGCTTTCGGATCTTCGAGAGTCCGGAGCTATTGAGCAGGATGCGGATGTGGTCATGTTTATCTATCGAGATGATTATTATCACAAAGATACCGAGAAGAAAGACATTGCGGAAATTATCATAGCCAAGCAGAGAAACGGTCCTATCGGAACTGTGGAGCTGGTATGGCTGCCGAGATATACCCAGTTTGTAAATATGAAAAAATAGAGCCGTGCAGACGGTAAATGAAAGGCTGTCAGGATGAAAGCTTATAGTTATCCTGATGGCCTTTTGTATTTTTGTCTGTGTGATCGTGGAGTTCGGGATGCTATGGATATAGGCAAAGAGTCATATTTGGTAAAATTATGTCAACCGATTATTCTTGCTATTTCCTGATCTCAGGGGTTATACTGTAGACAGCAGCAGTGAATCTCTATATAAGGGGGCGTTCACAATGGAAAAAAGATATACAGTCAGACAGGCCGTAACACTGACCGGAGTGAAATCTTATGTTCTGCGTTACTGGGAGGAAGAACTGGAGCTTCGGATCGGACGCAATGAACTGGGACATCGCTATTATACACCGTTTGATATCCAGCTTTTTCTTAAAATAAATGAGCTGAAAAGTAAAGGACTTCAGTTGAAAGCAATCCGTACACTGATCCCACCGGAGGTAAGAAAGACAGATACACCGGATTTTTCAGAATCTGATATCAGGATCCTGGATGGAGAAGCTGTTGAGCTTGAAGATATCCCAATGAAAAAAACGGGATCTGAAAAGGAGTTCATGGAAAAAACAGAATCCGGGAATACAGAGAAGTGCGGAGCAGATAACGATAAGATACTGGAGTTTCAGGAAATCATGGAACGCCTGATCCGTGAGGAAATGCAGAGAAAGAAAGAAGGAGAGTACAGGTGTCGTTCTCTGGATGAAGCGATCCGCAGGCAGCAGCAGGCAAGAAGAGAAGCGGCAGCTTCCTGTGAGGGA
Source organism: Blautia massiliensis (ex Liu et al. 2021) (assembly GCF_052064225.1). Classification (NCBI taxonomy): domain Bacteria; kingdom Bacillati; phylum Bacillota; class Clostridia; order Lachnospirales; family Lachnospiraceae; genus Blautia; species Blautia massiliensis (ex Liu et al. 2021). The sequence goes on from NZ_JBQHWA010000014.1 coordinate 70,828, forward strand.
AAAAAGAATAAAAAAAACAGAAAAGGCTGCCGGTAAACCGGCAGCCTCACTCATTATAGCAGCTTATCAAGCTAATGATGCATTACTCAGCAGAGATAGCACCAACTGGACAGGCCTCAGCGCATGTTCCGCAGTCAACACAAGCGTCTGCGTCGATTACATAATGCTCGTCTCCCTGAGAAATAGCCTCGTTCGGGCACTCACCCTCACATGTTCCACAGCTAACGCACTCGTCAGAAATTACATATGCCATAATTGATATCCTCCTTTTAAATTGTGTATTGTATGTATCCCCTACCAGGGATTCTATTCCCATTCTAATATATCTGCATAAAGAATACAAGTATAAATTTATAAACAAAACTGAAAATTCGTAACCCGTTGATTCCATTCCGGATTCGTATTATAATAGCAGAACGGAATGAAATATTTCGATAAAACAGTAAAGGAGAATACAATCATGGCAAAAGTTACAAAGAGCATGCTGATCGGAGAACTGCTCACTGTAGACCCGAATATCGCACCGATCCTGATGAGAGCAGGAATGCATTGTCTTGGCTGCCCGTCTTCACAGATGGAATCTCTGGAAGAAGCAGCAATGGTCCATGGCCTGGACGCAGATGTCCTCGTAGCTCAGATCAATGATTTTCTTGGTGAGTAATAAACAGAAGCTTTTTTGCTGAAACAAAAGGACCGCTGTCGGGAAATGCAGATCATATGGATCGCATTCCGACAGCGGTTTGTTTGTCTGTAGGATATTTGGTTTGTCAGATATTCAGAAGCTTCTGAAGTGCATGATCAGCAATCAGTGCACAGTGCTCTCTGAGGTAGGCTTCACCGGCTGGTGTGAATGCGCGGCCGATGCCATACTCGGAAAGGATATTGCAGACCTTGTTAAATTCTTCAGGTGTACAGTCTGACTGATGAAGTACCAGCTGATAGACACCGTCTTCTCCTTCACGATAGAGAGTATTATCACCGGTAAAGAAACCATTCATACCATGAGATGCGGCAATAACATCATCCAGCCCCGGGAAAGAGTACAGGCGTATAAGCTTTACAGAACTCTCAGCCGGCTGCTGTGATGCATCCGGAGTTTCTGTTGCCTGAGAGGCGGAAGTTTCCGCCCTTTTTTCTTCCGGTTTCTGTGAAAGAGCCTTAAGCTTGGATTCACAGAGCTTCTGGAAGATATCGATGATATTGTCAGCGCCATCGATCTCTACGGTATCGGAAGGTTTGTTGCCCTTGAAGGGTGCAAATTTGGAAAAACGTGTATCCAGTTCTTCAGGATCTTCCACTTTAGTGATAATGAGGATAATACTTTCGGCATTGACAGGAATAGCCTCGATCATCAGAGGAATATTATCTGCTTCAAAACCAAATTGTATCTGTGCCTGCTGCATCATATCACGAAAGAGACGTTTGGCTTTTTCGGTACCGTATGCAAGTTCGCTGATACGGATCTGATGACTGTCCAGATCTTCTTTCGTCAGGGTACAGCGGATCTGATTTTCATTGATTTTTTCTATTTTCATATGATCACATCCTATAGGTAAATAAATTTAATCTTTTACATACTGTATTATATAACAGTTATACACAAGATGTAAAGATGTAGAAACCGGAGAAAAAAGAAAATTTCTGATTCTTTTATAAAAGACTTGCATCTGAAGGGAAATCAGGTATAATGAAAAGCAGAAAAGCTGTTTCCTCCCGGAAGCAAGAAGACAGTAACGATAACTTAAAGTCATATTTTTCTGAAGATAAGGATTCTGTGTGAAATTCATCGGCGAGTCTGTCGGTACACAGAGAAATTCCCCCCCATTTTATTATTTATATTTTATTACAAGTATCATCCTAACAGGGAAGTTGCAGCTTTTCGAGAACCATTGCTGGTGTTTTCTGAAAATCTAACCAGGAAAGGAGGTCGGGATACGCCAAATATATCACAGGAAAAAAAGAAATCCGCAAAACCCCTTCGAAGGGAGCTGGAGCTTTATCGTGAGAACGGAGTTTCTCTTTATCTCAATGGAGCACCAAGCACTCCGAAAAAAATCGCAAAAGCCTGTCAGATTGCGGAAAACGGGGTCTATATGCGGGATTATACGGAAGATGAAGACGGCCATATCGCCTGTGTAAGCTTTGATCTTATTCGCAAAGAATGACCGTACATAAGAAAAAACGGTTCCCCGGATAACGATCATCCCCTGCACTCATGCATACCATGCGGGGAACCGAAATTCTAAAGAAATTGTGAAAAATTATTAAAAGTCGATTTTTATAACGAAATGTAGACAAGATATGTTATAATGAAACAAATTATGACATTTTATACCGAAAGGAAAAAAACATGATAAAAAAACACATACCGGTCCTTGTGGTAGGTCTGCTGATCGTTCTGGTCGCTCTTGCCGGAGGGGCTGTTTACGGGATCAATAAGCTTATACCAAGCAGGAAACAGATGGATCTGACAGAATACTACGGACAGAATGCAGACGGTGAGGCTGCGTTGATACTTGGAACTGAGAAACTGGAAGAGAAGGCACTTATCTCAGGAGAAGATGTATATCTTCCGCTGGATGTAGTGAACGGATATTTGAATCAGAGATATTACTGGGATAGCGAAAACAAGAAGATACTGTATGCAACACCATCCAGTCTCACAGAGGAACCGGCTTCAGATAAGGCAGACGGAAACGTGTGGCTGAAGGATGACACGGTTTATCTGAAACTGGATTATGTAAAAAAGTATACAGATATCGATTCTTATATAGAGCAGGATCCTGCAAGGGTTGCGATACAGTACAAATTTACCAATGTGGAGACCGTGACCACGAAGAAAGATACCGTGATCCGTTACCGGGGCGGGATCAAGGCGCCGATCCTTTCCAAACTGGCGAAGAATACAGTTCTCCGGCTGATGAATGAAGGAGAGGACTGGGATCAGGTGGCAACCGATGACGGTTACATCGGTTATATTCAGAAGAAAAAAGTAAGTGCTGTGGATACAACGGATTATGAAAGGGATTTTAAAACAGAGTCCTATACATATCTTACCATGGATGAGCCGGTGAACCTGGCATGGCACCAGGTTACCAGCACAGATGCAAACAGCTATTTCGCAGATGCGGTACAGAATATGACAGGCGTGAATGTGATCTCTCCAACCTGGTTTTCTGTAACAGATAACTCCGGAAATATTTCAAGTCTTGCATCTGGGGAGTATGTGATGCAGGCACATGAAAAAGGATTGAAGGTATGGGGACTGGTGGATAATTTTAATGAGAACATGAGTACCACAGAAGTTCTTTCAAAAACCAGTTCAAGGCAGAATCTGGAGAATCAGCTGATCACTTATGCACTGAAAGCAGGACTGGATGGAATCAATGTTGACTTTGAATCTTTGAGCGAAGGAATAGGAATCCATTTCCTTCAGTTTTTAAGAGAGCTTTCTATCCAGTGTCACGCCAATAATTTGGTACTGTCTGTAGATAATCCGGTTCCGGAAGATTTTACCAGTCATTATGACCGTGCGGAGCAGGGCAAGGTTGTGGATTATGTGATCATTATGGGTTATGATGAGCATTACGTAGGCTCCGATGCCGGTTCTGTGGCATCTTTGCCATGGGTAGAACAGGGGGTTAAGGATACGCTTTCAGAAGTAGCGGCTCAACGGACGATCCTTGCGATTCCGTTCTACACAAGGCTCTGGAAGACTACAGATGGCGGTGCACTGACAAGTGAGGCCATCGGTATGGATCAGGCACAGCAGACGATCAGTGATAACGGAGCAGAAACATACTGGGACAAGAAGACAAGTCAGAATTATGGAACCTATGAAGGGGAAGGTGCCACATACCAGATCTGGCTGGAGGACTCTAAGTCTATTGCGGAAAAGGTTAAACTGATCAAAAAATACAAACTGGCAGGTGTGGCAGAGTGGAAGCTTGGATTCGAGAACAGCGGGATCTGGAGCGTGATCACAGAAAACCTGTCATAAACAGAAGAAAACATTGTGATCTTCACAATGCTAAAAACACTCCCGGCAACATATATTAAAATAAATATGCCGGAGGTGTTTTGTGTTGAAAAAACATTTCATAGAATTGGCAATGGCAGTTCTTATGCTGGTCTGTTTTTATATTCTGTCATGGGAAGCGGCAGAAACTGCAGGCAGACTTATAGATGTATCCGGAAATATAAAAGCAGATCAGGTGATCCTGGTGGATGCCGGTCATGGCGGTGTGGATTCCGGAATGGTGGGAATCGGTGGACTGAAGGAAAAAGGGATCAATCTGGATATTGCCATGAAGCTAAAAACGATCCTGGAAAAAAAAGGCCTTGCCGTAGTAATGACCCGGGAAGAAGATAAAGGTCTTTATGAAAATAGTACAAAAAATATGAAAGCACAGGATCTGCAGAATCGTATTGAACAGATCCGGAAATATGAACCGGTGCTTTCTGTGAGTATCCACCAGAACAGCTACAGTGATCCCGGAGTAAAAGGTCCGCAGGTATTTTATTATGAGGATTCGGAAGGCGGAAAAGAACTGGCACTTGCGATCCAGGAAAACATGAACCGGAAGCTTTCCATTGCACGGCCGCGGGTGGCAAAAGAAAACAGAACCTATTATCTTCTGAAGAGAAGTCCGGGTGTGATCAATATCGTAGAATGTGGATTTCTTACAAATCCGGAGGAAGCCGCCCTGCTTCAGACAGAGAAGTATCAGAGAAAGGTAGCAGAGGCTGTGGCTGATGGAATCGTTACATATCTGAAAAAACAGAAGGAAAACGAAAATAATTGAAAAAAATGTGAATAGCCTTTTCATAGGAAGGTGATTCTGCTATACTTTACGTGAATTAAGGAGAATCCTATGCTTGGAATCATTTATCTTATATTATGTATGTTAACAGGAATGGAAATGGCAGGATGTCTGTTTCCGCGTCAAACAACTGAAAGAGGAAACAGGATATGGGTGGTCCTGCCGGCAGCGTTTGGGATGGGAATTCTGATGCTGACCTGGGCAGTCTATATTCTTTCCTGGATGTTCAGCATATGCGCGGGGGCAGAGCATCCTCTTTTTTATGGAAATCTGATCGTATTTCTGGTAGATATCCTGCTGCTTTCGGGAATCTTCCGGTGGAAAAAGAAAAAACAGCAAAAAATGTTTGTGATATCTGAACGGATGATCAGCAGAAAATGGATCCTGAAAAAAGAGCTTCTGCTTTTTGGCATTTTGACGGTTTTTGTGACCTGGATGATGTTTTACGTTTTCCATATGAAAGACGGCATTCTGTACTCCGGCTTTTCGGTATACGGAGATTATGCACCCCACACGGCAATGATGCGATCTTTTTCAAGGGGAAATAATTTTCCTACCCAGTATCCGCATTATGGCGGGCAGGATGTGAAATATCATTTTATGTTCCAGTTCCTTGTGGGAAATCTGGAGTATCTGGGCCTTCGTCTTGATCTGGGATATAATCTGGTAAGCATCCTGTCTCTGGCGGGATTTCTTATGGTGCTTTACGGGATCAGCTACCGGATGTTCAAAAGCTTCTGGGCAGGGGCAGCTGCCATTGTTTTCTTTTTTTTCCGCAGCGGAACAGCGTTCTGGCGTTATCTGTGGGAACATCTTCAGGCGAGGGACCTTGTACGGACTTTGGAAGAAAATACGGCGTTTATCGGTTATACTACCAATGAAAACTGGGGATTATGGAATTTCAATGTATATCTGAACCAGCGTCATCTGGCTTTCGGCCTTCTGATGGCAGCTGTAGCGGTATGGACCTTTATGGATTGGGTGGAAGCCGGATGCAGTCACAAGGAGCAGGGCTTTTTGTGGGTCCGTAACCGTTTTTTTACAAAAAAAGCCTGGATCTGCAGAAATGTGGATACGGCGATCCTTCTGGGACTGTTTCTGGGATTAACTGCCTTCTGGAACGGAGCTGCGCTGATTGGCGGACTTCTGATTCTTGCCGGACTGGCAGTGTTTTCTGATGGTAAGCTGGATTATGTGATCTGTGCCGGATTGGCGGTGTTTTTTTCGGAACTGCAGTCGAAGATCTTTGTGTCGGGAAGTGTTATGAGTCCATCCTTTTACTGGGGCTTTCTGGCAGACAATAAAAGCATTTCCGGTGTACTCTGGTATCTGGTGGAGATCAGTGGATTTTTCTTTGTGGGAATGATCGTGGCAGCAGTATTTTTGAAGAGAGGTCAGCGGGCAGTGCTGATGGGCTGTTTGCTTCCAATGGCATTTGCATTTCTGGTATCTCTGACTCCGGACATCAATGTCAATCATAAATATGTGATGATTTCCTATGCCTTTGTGACAGTTTTCTGGGGATGGATCGTAAGATGTGTTTTCCTTGCAGGGAAAAACAGCTGGAAGAAATGGGCCGGTCGCGCAGCGGCAGCATTCCTTTGTATCTGCCTTAGTGCAACGGGGATCTATGATTACGTGATCATCTTAAGAGACAACGATTCCGCACACAGGATGACTGTAAATATGGAAAGCAGCCTGACGGACTGGCTCAGTGCAAATCTTAAGAAAAATGATCTTCTGCTGACACCGGAATATACCATGAACGAGGTCACCATGTCCGGTGCCATGTTGTATTGCGGATGGCCTTATTATGCATGGTCTGCAGGGTACGATACGGGCTATCGTGCCGGCCAGGCAGTGCTCATGTATACCACGGATGATCCGGAGCTACTGAAAGCTGCCGTAAAACAGGAAAAGATTACATATATCCTGTTTGAGAAAGATATGGAATTTGAACAGCAGGAATGTCGTGAGGATATCATCAGGGAGACGTATCCACTGGTGTATACCTCAGAGGATGGGAGAATAAGAATCTATGAAACATGACAGCTTATATATCATTATGCCGGCATATAATGAAGAAAAAAATATCGGGACCGTGATCGAGCAATGGTATCCGGTAGTGGAGAGGATCGGCGGGGACAGCCGCCTGGTGATCCTGAATGATGGCAGCAAAGATGCTACCTACAAAAAAATACAGAATTATCAGAAAAATTATGACCGTCTTATAGGAATCGATAAACCGAATGAAGGACATGGAGGAACAATACTCAGGGGATATCGTTACGCAGTAGAAAAAGGTGCCGATTATATTTTTCAGACGGATTCAGACGGCCAGACACTTCCGGAGGAATTCTGGCAGTTCTGGGAAAAACGTCAAAAGTGCGGGCTTCTTATCGGTTACCGGCAGAAGAGAGAGGATGGGTTTTCCAGGATTTTTGTGACAAGAATACTGCGGCTTGTGCTTTTCCTTATTTTTGGAACCTGGGTAAAAGATGCAAATACGCCATATCGGCTGATGGATGGAAAACAGCTCGCCAAAGTACTGAAGCGTATCCCAGGCGGATTTTTCCTTTCTAACGTGCTGATGACCGTGATCTATGAAAAACATCATCTTTATGTGGAATATATCCCCATCACATTCCGACCGAGACAGGCCGGAAAAAATTCTATCAACATGAAACGGATCATAAAGATCGGAAGACAGGCATTTGCGGACTTTATCCGTCTGCGGGGCAGGATCTGATACAGGAGGGACAGAAGGATGAAAAAAAAGATCAGAGAATTATTTCCGGAGCTGACTGCAGCAGTGCTCCTGACAGTACTTTCTGCGTATCTCCTGGGAGGAGATGTATGGACATTCTGGACCTGGTGGCTGCTTGCACTGTTCATGGGAATGGTGGCAATGCCGGTCACAGGAAGGCTTTTTGGTGGTTTTGAAGACCGGGGATGGCTTTTTTCAAAGGTACTTGCCATTGCAGTTACCGGATTTCTCACCTGGCTTCTGGTAGCGGTGGAAATCCTTTCTTTTACAGCAGCAGTGTGTGTAGGAGTATCTGTGGCTGTTGGCATTTTATGTGCTGTACTTTTTCATGTTCAGCTGAAGCATGGCATTGAATGTTATCCGTCAGGAAAGATGCAGCTGATCTTTCGGGAGGAGCTTCTGTTTTTTGGGATCTTTCTGCTGTGGACTTATCTGGCAGGATTCCGGCCACAGGCATACGGAACAGAGAAATTTATGGATTATGGCTTCATGGAGGCCATGATGCGGAGCAAAACTCTTCCTGCACGTGATCTCTGGTATTCACAGGGAACCATCAATTATTACTATGGCGGGCAGTATTTTTCAGTATTTCTTACGAAGCTTACAGGAAGCAGAGTGGAAGTGACTTATAATCTGATGCGTACCTTTGTGGCAGCGTTTGCCTTTGTGTATCCGTTTTCCCTGGTCCGTCAGATGACGAAGGACAGGCTGTATGGACGACTGGATGGAAAGAAGAAATATATTCCTTCACTGGCAGGAGTTACTGCAGGTATTGCAGTATCTATCGCGGGAAATGTACATTATATCGTCTACCGTTGTGTACTGCCGCTGATCCGGAAGATACAGGGAGTGGCAGAAACAGCCAGCTACTGGTTCCCGGATGCAACTCGTTACATAGGGTATAATCCGGTGAATGACAGTGATAAGACCATACATGAATTCCCATGCTATTCCTTTGTTCTGGGAGATCTTCATGCCCATGTGGTAAATGTGATGTTTGTGACATTTCTGGTGGGAATGCTCTATGCATGGCTGAAAATGATCCGAAAAAGAGGGCCTGAGCCTGAAAAACAGGAACGCAGTGTTTTCTGGCTGAGACAGCTTCTGATGCCGCACATCCTTCTGGCGTCAGTTTTTCTTGGCATGTTCCAGTGGACCAATTACTGGGATTTTGTGATCTATTTTGTAGTGACCGGTGGAGTTGTCCTGATCGCAAATATCATACGATTTGAGGGAAAGATAATCAGGATCCTGGCAGTGACGATCGTACAGGCAGTGGAGATCATAGGTCTCTCTTATCTGGTGATCCTGCCCTTTACATTGAAATTTGATACGATGGTACAGGGGGTGGCACTGGCACAGCATCATTCACTGTGGTATCAGCTTCTGATCCTCTGGGGACTTCCGATGCTCCTTACTGTTTTGCTGATCCTGTCTGTCATCACAGAAAAAATGAGGGGACTGAAGCATAAAAATCTTTACAGGCTGCTGGAGGCGATCACAGTTCCGGATCTTTTTGCAGTGATCATGGGCTTATGTGCTATCGGACTGGTTTTGATCCCGGAGCTTGTATATGTGCGGGATATTTATGAAAATGGAAATGCCAGAGCCAATACTATGTTTAAGCTGACGTATCAGGCATATATCCTTTTCGGAATGACAATGGGATATGGGATTTATCGTATGCTGGTGATATCCAGACAGAAGATCATCCGGATCCTTTCAGGTGTGGGGCTTTTTGTACTGCTCTGGACCGTGGGCTATTTCGGAAATGCCGTGCATTCCTGGTTTGGGGATGTCTGGAAGGTTTCGGAGTATCAGGGACTGGATGCAACTACATTTCTTGAGCAGGATTTTCCTCAGGATGCGTCGGCAATCCGCTGGCTGAAGCAGAATATCAAGGGCTCTCCTGTGGTGCTCGAGGCTAACGGGGACAGCTATACCGGATATGAGAGAGTTTCTGCATCTACGGGGCTTCCGACCGTACTGGGATGGTATGTGCATGAATGGCTCTGGAGAAATAATGTACCTGACCTCAATGAAAAAAGTGCGGACATCCAGACTATTTATACATCTACAGATGCAGAGACGGTAAAAAAACTGATCAGCCGTTATGATATTTCCTATATCTTTGTAGGAGGACAGGAAAAAGAAAAATACGGAACAGAGCTTAATGACAGTGTTCTTCAGAGTCTGGGAAGCATTGTCTTTGAAGATGATATGTCAGGAACCTACATTGTGAAAGTGGAGCAGGATTGACATTTTTTCCATAATAACGCTATAATGTAACTATTATGTAGCTATCTGTTAACGGATATGCTCAGCAGGAGATTTCTGCTGAGCAGTATACAGAAAAAAGTGACAGTTGCAGGATGGCAGCAGAGAGGAGGATATTATGAACAGAATCGACAGACTTTATATGGAAATGATCCATTATTATCAGGGGGATCCGAAGCATATCCAGCATTTTGTGAAGGTGCATGATCTTTCAAGGCTGATCGGCCAGGGTGAGGGGCTGGATGAAGATACGATGTATGTTCTGGAAGCTGCGGCTCTCGTTCATGATATCGGGCTCAAAGTCGGTATGGAAAAATACGGACGCTCTGATGGAAAGACGCAGGAAGCAGAAGGTCCGGCAGCTGCCAGAGAGATGCTTACCGCACTGGGCTTTCAGGAGAGGGTGATCCGCAGAGTGGAATATCTGGTAGGACATCATCATACCTATAAGGATATTGACGGGCTGGATTATCAGATCCTTGTGGAAGCTGATTTTCTGGTTAATTATTTTGAAGATGGACTGGATAAAGAACATATAAATAAAAGTGCAGAGAAGATCTTTAAAACAGAAACAGGTAAAAAAATAGTAAAAGACATGTTTTTCCCGGAGACTTTTCAGAAATCCGAAACCTGGGCACAGGATGCCCTTCAGGATCTGGAAGATTTTATTGAAGAGCAGGGGATTTATATCAGACAGTAAATGGAGCGTAAAATGAAAGCAGAAATAGCAGTTATGACAGCGGAGAATATAGACAGAAAGGCAATTGCCAGAGGTGGCGAGATCCTGAAAAACGGCGGGCTTGTGGCATTTCCCACAGAGACTGTATACGGTCTTGGAGGAAATGCCCTGGATCCGAAAGCATCGATGAAGATCTATGCAGCCAAGGGAAGACCTTCGGACAATCCGCTGATCGTACATATCGCAGATATCCGTGACCTGGATAAGATCGTTACGGAGGTTCCTGAAAAAGCCAGAGTACTGGCTGAGAAATACTGGCCGGGTCCGCTGACAATGATCCTTCCCAAGGCAGATATCGTGCCAAAAGAAACAACCGGAGGACTGGACAGTGTGGCAGTACGTTTTCCAAGTGATCCTATCGCACAGGAGCTGATCCTTGCGGCTGGCGGATATGTGGCAGCGCCAAGTGCCAATACTTCCGGAAGACCAAGTCCTACGACAGCGGGACATGTGGCAGAGGATCTGGGAGAAGCCATTGATATGATCATTGATGGAGGACAGGTAAATATCGGTCTGGAATCTACGATCGTAGATTTTACAGAAAACATACCGGTAGTCCTGCGGCCGGGATATATTTCCCTGGAAATGCTCCGGGAAACACTTGGAGATGTAAGGATGGATAAGGGACTGATCAAAACGGACAGCAAGGTCCATCCAAAAGCACCGGGAATGAAATACCGTCATTATGCACCAAAGGCAGATCTTGCCATTGTGGAGGGGGCCACAGAGGGTGTGATCGCGGAGATCGAAAAAAGAGCCGGAGAGGCTGAGAAGAAGGGACTGACTGTGGGGATCATCGCAACAGATGAAACAAAAGGCCGATATTCACATGGAATCGTAAAGAGTATCGGAAGCCGGGAGCAGGAAGAAACGATCGCGCATCATCTGTACGAGGTTCTGCGTGATTTTGACAGCTGTAATGTAAGTGCCATTTATTCAGAGGCATTTTTTACACCAAGAATGGGACAGGCGATCATGAACCGCTTACTGAAAGCGGCTGGTCATAAAATTATCAACGTTGAGGAGGAGAAAGAAAATGATAGCACTGGGATGTGATCATGGCGGCTATGAGCTGATGCAGGAGGTAAAGAAGCATCTGGAAGAGAGAGGGCTGGAGTACAAAGATTTTGGATGCAATGGTCCGGAATCTGTAGACTATCCTGTTTATGGAAAGAAAGTAGCACAGGCGATCGTGGACGGTGAGTGTGAGAAAGGAATCCTGATCTGCGGAACAGGTATCGGAATTTCCATCACTGCTAATAAATTCAAGGGAATCCGTGCTGCACTTTGTACAGATTGCTTTACTGCAGAGGCAACAAGACTTCATAACGATGCCAACATTCTGGCCATGGGCGGTCGTGTAGTAGGACCGGGACTTGCTCTGAAGATCGTGGATACATTCCTGGATACACCATTTTCCGGGGATGAGCGTCATATCAGAAGGATCAACATGATCGAGGATTGATCGATCAGTAAGAAACCAATAGAAAAAGAGGATTCTGTATGGATAAAAAAGGACAGAAACGACAGGGATATCTTTCCTGGGATGAGTATTTTATGGGTGTTGCCATGCTTTCCGGTATGCGTTCCAAGGACCCGCATTCACAGGTTGGTGCCTGTATCGTAAGTGAAGATAACAAGATCCTGTCAATGGGGTACAATGGATTTCCAAAGGGATGCTCCGATGATGAGTTTCCCTGGGGAAGAGAAGGAGATCCGCTGGATACCAAATATCTTTATGTGACACACAGTGAGCTCAATGCCATCCTGAACTACCGGGGAGGAAGTCTGGAAGGTGCCAAGCTTTATGTGTCCCTGTTTCCCTGCAACGAATGTGCCAAGGCTATTATCCAGGCAGGGATCAGGACTATCGTATACGACTGTGATAAATATGCAGATACTCCGTCGGTGATCGCATCCAAAAAAATGCTGGATGCAGCCGGAGTCCGGTATTATAAATATAACCGGACAGACCGTGAGATCACCATTAAAGTGTAAAAGAGAACAAAAATAAGAGAAAAACAGCAGCCTGGCTCCTGATCCATCATATCATCAGGGCTTCCGCTGCTGTTTTTTATGAATGGTTAAGAATGTGCTTCGGAATGAGAATCTTCCGGTGCGGATAAGGCTGTGGGAGAGATCTTCTGTGGAAAACTTAAGCAGACTTTGAAAAGGTCACCGTCCAGATAAAGTTTAAAGGTGCCACCTTGAAGCTGGGTAAGGCTCTGTGCGATGGATAATCCAAGTCCGCTGCCTTCTGTATTTCTGGCAACATCGCCGCGGATGAAACGTTCGGTCAGTTCTTCAGCCGGAATGTTCAGAGGCTGTGCGGAAATATTTTTCAGGGTAAAGATGACTTGATCTTTTTCCAGAAGAACTTCTGCATAGACCCTTGTGTTCTCCATGGCATATTTCAGAATATTGCCGAAAAGATTTTCAAGGATACGCCACATCCGCCTGCCATCGGCATAGATCATGGCAGGAGAATCAGGCAGATGTGTCATCAGGGTCAGATGTCTGTTTTCCATCCGTTCTTCGAATTCACCCATCACCTGGTAAAGCATTTCCACAAAGTTCAGTTCCGTCATTTCCAGAGAAAGATTTCCGGTACTGGCTTTGGAAGCTTCCACTACATCTTCGGTCAGACTTTTCAGACGATGTGCCTTTGAGTCCAGGATCTCAAGATATTTCAGTGCTTCCGGATCTTTGAGGTTCAGCCTTTTCAGCAGATCAATGTAATTGATGATGGAAGTCAGCGGCGTTTTCAGATCATGGGAGACATTGGTGATCAATTCGGTTTTCATACGCTCATCTTTGAGGCTTTTTTCCACGGCAGCGTCCAGCCCGTCACCAATGCGGTTGATATACTGTGCCATTGCTTTCTGATCACCACGGAGTTCCTTTTCCGGGATCTTGTAAGTGAGCTCTCCATCGGTGATCCGTTTCAGGCCATCAAGGAGGAGTTCCCGTCCAAGAGCAATTTTGTAGACACAGAAAAGCGCACCCAGATCCAGAAGGAATAGAAGCAAAAACATCAGGAACCATCCATCCGATGCCGCGAGCAGGGCACTGAAGAAAAATTCAAGGAATAGAAATACGCCAAGTCCCACTACCATACGTATTCTGCTGATGGTATTCCTGGAGAAAAAATCGATCAGTTTACCGGCTTTACAAAGACACAGACGGGGAAGCTTCAGGCATTTGCGAAGCAAGCTGTTTTTCCACAGGGTGCGAGCTTTGATCCTGCGGATCAGGCTTAAATAGCCGATCCAGAACAGGCACGTGATCAGGAAAATCGTGATACCCAGGATGATCAGGGAGGAGACAAGGTTATAGGTGCAAGCTTGCATGCTCAGTCCTGCGGTCAATACACCAAGTGCCGGGATACACACGAGTCCGGCTGCTGCTTCCGTATAGATTCTGTCAAAAAAGTTCAGTTCTGGCTGAGCCGTGTCTGTATTACCGCTATCGGAATTTCTTCTTCCGGTGTGGACAGTAAGCCAGATAAAATCTATGATAAAGAGCAGAAAACTGATCATGGTGATCACAGCAGCCGGGATAAATAAAGTACGATAAGTCAGGAAATGCTGTCTGTCAGTTTTAATGGAATCCTGTACAGGAAGGCTGGTATCATCGATCCAGGCAAGAAAACTGCAGTTTTCATCGTATGTGGAGTTTCGAAGGAGATCGATCCAGCTTCCTACAGAAGAGTTTGCAGCAGCGGAAAGGTTCAGATTCATAAGACCATTCCGGGCATTTTTCTCATCTGTGGCAGCTTCGTTGACACTTAGGAACACGTAAGGCTTTTTGTCTGAAAAACCGGAAATATCAGCCAGGTCGGAAGTATAGGCTGCATCTGTATTTGTGAAGATTTTCTGTGAGGTGTTATCCGTATAGGCATAATGGATATTGGAATTATCACTGCTGTACTCATCCAGTGTCTGAGCAGCTTCTGTCCAGCTGGAAAAAAGATCCCGGGCATTATCCAGCTGCTCAAAGGCATCGTTCAGGTTCCCTTTGAAATTCCTGGTTTTGGATGAGGTGGAATTCATGTAATCCAGGAGACTGTCGTAACCTTCCGGTGCACAGGGGATATCAAGGATCGGAGTGAGCATATCTGCTACGTCTGTGTAAACCACGTTTCCGTTTTTGTCTGTAATGTTTTTCAGAGGTTCCTGTGACTGGATGCCGCCGTCTGCATATTCGGCGTTCAGAGCGGAAAGAATCCTCTCAGTCCAGTCTTTCTGGGAAATTCCCTCGTGTTTCAGGGCACCGGAGTTGGCATTTAGCTGCAGGGTTCCGTCTTCCAGAGCTTTTTTGAAATCGGAATAGTACATATATTTTATTTCACCATCCGGGGTGGTAAGGCCCAGGACGATCCAGTCATCATTGGAATGGATACTCTGTGAGCTCCATTCCTTAAGATCATTGAAGGAATAGGCTAGTCCGGAGGTGTTTTTGAAGGAGAGGGAATCTCCGTTATAAAGCTCTCCGAGATCAATGTATGCATCTTCGTTTGTTTTATCCAGGATTTCTCTGGCTGAGATTCCGGACAGGATCGTGGAAGCTTTTGAGTAAAAGCTGTCAGCAAAAGCAGAGGTCTGGAAATAATCCTTTGTTTTAAGATCCTCGGCAGAGTCCATCCGGATACCTGCCTGGATCACCAGTGCCGCTGAAAAGACCATGATCAGAGGCAGGATAAGGGCAAGGACAAGAGCAGGAATGCGCATAAATGAACGTTTTTTTTCCGTATGTTTATTTTTATTCATAATACCCCTTTCTGAAGCACAGATACTTCATGGCCGGCTGGCTCACCGGCTCAGTTTTTCGATTTTATAACCCAGGCCCCAGACAACTTTCAGATAGCGGGGATCCCTGGGGTTGATTTCAATCTTTTCGCGAATGTGACGGACGTGGACGGCTACCGTGTTATCCGCGGCCAGAGCATCTTCATTCCAGATGCTCTCGTAGATCTGTGTGGTGGAAAAAACACGTCCGGGATTTTTCATGAGAAGAAGCAGGATATTATATTCGATGGGCGTCATCCGTACCGCTTCTCCATCTACCAGCACCTCTTTTTTGTCATCGTTTACCGTAAGACCTCCGGTTGTGTAGATGTGTTCTGATGCTGCCGGTGCAGCGGAGCCAAGCTGTGTGTACCGGCGCAGCTGGGATTTTACCCTGGCGATCAGCTCCAGAGGATTGAAAGGTTTGGTGATATAGTCATCTGCACCGATGTTAAGGCCAAGGATTTTGTCCGTGTCTTCAGATTTTGCGGACAGGATGATGATGGGCAGAGGATTGCTTTCCCGGATCTTGACCGTTGCCCGGATCCCGTCGAGACGGGGCATCATCACATCGATGATCAGCAGATCTACAGTTTCGCTGTTCAGGATATCCAGCGCTTCCTGTCCGTCATAGGCTTTCAGAATGTGATAACCTTCCTGCGTAAGATAGATTTCGATAGCTTCCACGATGTCTTTGTCGTCATCGCAAACAAGTATGTTAGCCACTTTTTTGTACCTCCCTGATGTTATTAGAATAGCAGCCGGAAATTAAGACGAAAGGGGTAAATTCTTAAGATTCCATGAAATCCATTGTACTATATTAAGGATATAGTGTAAACAGAGAAAGCCTTGTTGGCAGCAGACGTGATGTGCTAAACTGGTACTAGATAACAGAAAATAACGATAGTGGAAGAAAGATCAGGAGAAAAGTGAAAGTGGAGAATGAAAATAAAATCAGCAGTATGGCAGGGAGCGTGCACTGTACGGAAGAAATTATGTCAGCTTGTGCTCTTTGTCCAAGAGAATGCCTGGCAGACCGGAGTGCAGGGAAAAAAGGCTTCTGTGGCATGGATGAGAGAATTTATCTGGCAAGGGCTGCACTTCATATGTGGGAGGAACCCTGTATCTCCGGAACAAAAGGCTCCGGGACAGTGTTCTTTTCCGGGTGCGGGCTGCGCTGCTGTTTCTGCCAGAATCATGATATTGCTATGGGGAGCAGGGGACGGGCTGTAAGTGTGGAACGGCTTGGAGAGATTTTTCTGGAACTGAAGGAAAAAGGAGCTGCAAACATCAATCTGGTAACAGGGGCACACTATGTACCACAGATCATAGAGGCACTGGATATGGCCCGGAGGAAGGGTCTGGATATTCCGGTGGTGTATAATTCCAGCGGGTACGAAAAAACAGAAACCCTGAAGCTTCTGGAAGGATATGTGGACATTTATCTTCCGGATCTGAAATATCTGGATCCGGAGCTTGCACAGAAATTTTCTCATGCGCCGGATTATGTGCAGGCTGCAAAGGCTGCAATTGGAGAGATGGTGCGTCAGACCGGGAAATGTGAGTTTGGAGAGGATGGATACATCCGGAAAGGAACCATTGTCCGTCATCTGATCCTGCCGGGACATACAGGAAATTCCATAAAGGCTCTGAGGTATCTTCATGAAACCTATGGGGAAGATATTTATATCAGTATTATGAATCAGTATACGCCGGTGAGAAGATTTGTGGAATTTAAGGAATTAAACCGGAAAGTTACAAAAAGAGAGTATGAAAAAGTTCTGGATGCTGCTGTGGATATGGGGATTCAGAATGGATTTATCCAGGAAGGAGAAACTGCTTCAGAAAGCTTTATTCCGGATTTCGATTATGAGGGAGTGGAAAAAAATACTCCATAAATGGAAGGAGGCCGGTACTTTCGTACCGGCGCGTATGAAAAAGAAAAATATTATAGAAAGTTCATCACCTTCTATGACTTATAATATACAGTAAAAATGTGAAGAAAGTGTGTCTAACATTTGAAATAAATGTGAAAAGAACAATTTATGCCACAAACATAGTAAAATATGACGAATATTTATCAGAATTTCTTCCAGGTTTCACGAAGGAAAAGGATCAGGATCGGAAATAGCTCCAGTCGGCCGGCCAGCATATCGAAAGAAAGGACCAGCTTGGACAGCGGAGAAAAGATCCCGAAGTTTCCGGTAGGACCGATCAGGGAAAGACCGGGACCCACATTGTTTAAAGTGGTGACTACGGCTGTGAAATTTGTTACAAGATCAAATTCATCAAAACTGATGATAAAGATAGATGCAGCCACGATCATCAGATAAACGATCATATAAATATTGGTGGCACGCATAACTTCGTGAGACACCGCTTTTCCGTCCATTTTGATCTTTTTTACTGCATTGGGATGCAGATAAAGATGCAGTTCCTTGCGGACGGATTTTGCAAGAAGCAGAAGACGGGAAATCTTGATTCCGCCGCCTGTACTGCCGGAACAGGCACCACAGAAGGTAAGCAGTACCAGAATCGTTCTGGATACCGCAGGCCACTGGTTAAAATCCGTAGTGGCATAACCGGTGGTGGTGATAATAGAACCAACCTGGAAAAATGCCTGTTGAAGTGCTTCCCACACATTGTCAAACAGATGTCGGACATTGAATGTGATCATCAGGGCAGAAGCGATGATCACAAAGAAGTAGCAGCGGACCTCTTCAGATTTCAATGCCTGAGAAAACTTCCTGGTGAGAAGAAGAAAATAGACATTGAAGTTAACGCCAAACAGGATCATAAAGATAGTGATGACGATCTGAATATATAAGCTGTAACTTCCCATACTGTCGGATTTGATTCCGAACCCACCGGTTCCGGCAGTTCCAAATGCTGCACAGAGACTGTCGTAAAGAGGCATCCCCCCAAGAAGCAGGAGGATGATCAGTGCAACAGTGAGTGCAATGTAGATCTTGTACAGGATCTTGGCAGTTGACTGGACTTTTGGAAGAAGCTTTCCTACGGAAGGACCGGGGCTTTCTGCCTTCATAAGGTTCATATGATAGCCACCTGCCAGGGGCAGCAGTGTCAGGATAAATACCAGAACCCCCATACCGCCGATCCAGTGGGAAAAGCATCTCCAGATGTTGATGCAGTAAGACATCTGTGTTGGATCAGAAAGGATACTGGAACCGGTTGTGGTAAAACCGGAAACGATCTCAAAAAAAGCATCGATCGGATCGGGGATAGCTCCGCTTAGTACAAAAGGCACAGCGCCGACAATACTGAGAACGATCCAGCTTAAGGCAGTGGTAACAAGACCTTCACGGGCATAGAATGCTTTTTTGGAGGGCTTGCGGCTGACCAGAGGAACACCGATGGTCAGACATGCCAGGATCGTGATCAGGAAGGCAATACCGGATTTTTCGCGGTAGATAAGGGCAGTGATGCCGGGAACCAGCATACAGACAGCCTCCACATTCATGATCCATCCCAGGATATAAATAATAATCGAATAATTCATTTGTCAGTACCTCTATTTTTCAAGTATATCTGTGATGTCGCGAAGCCCCTTGTGAGTGGTTACGATGATCACGGTATCTCCCACCTGGATCATATCCTGACCACGGGGAATGCGGATGCGGCCGTTGCGGTTCAGGCATCCCACCAGAAGATTTTTGCGGAGATTCAACTCTGCAAGAGGGATATAAGTTACGGCAGATTCCTCACGGATCGCAAATTCCAGTGCTTCTGCATTGCCATCCAGAATATGATAAAGGGTTTCTACGTTGCTGCCGATGCTGTTCTGAGTGGCACGGACATACTGCAGGATATAATCAGCAGTGATATTTTTCGGGTAGATGACACTTCCGATATCCAGGGAGTCGATGACATCATCAAATTCCAGACGGTTGACCTTGGCAACCAGCTTGGCATCGGAGATGCTTTTGGCAAAGAGAGCAAGAAATACATTTTCCTCATCCAGATTTGTCAGAGTGACAAAGGATTCGGACTCGGAAAGTCCTTCTTCGAGAAGAAGAGAACGGTTCGTTCCGTCACCATTGATGATAGTTGCATCTGGAAGCAGTTCGCTTAAGTGCTCGCAGCGATTTTTGTTCTGCTCGATGATCTTGACACTGATCTTCATACCCAGAAGTGCATGGGCAAGATAATAGGAAATGGTTCCGCCACCTACGATGATACAGTTTTTGACCTGATTGGTCTTGAGACCGATCTTACGGAAAAATGCCGCTGCATTAAGCGGAGAGGCCAGAATGGAAACCATATCTCCGTCGTGTATAATGTGATCACCACCAGGAATGGATACATTGTCACGGCTTTCAATCGCGCAGACCAGAATATCACTTCGGAAAGCATCTGAGATCTGGGAAACGCTCATTCCGTCCAGCTTGAATTCCGGGAGAACTTTAAACTTGAGAAGTTCTACACGACCACGTGCAAAGGTGTCAATCTTGATCGCAGATGGAAAACGGAGAAGCCGTGAAATTTCCTGGGCAGCGGCAAGCTCCGGGTTAATGATCATGGTAACACCAAGACGTTCTTTGATGAATCCGATTTCTTTTTCATAAATGGGGTTACGGACGCGGGCGATGGTCTGACAGTGGTTGGCCTTCTGCGCGATCAGACAGCAGAGAAGGTTCAGCTCGTCAGAAGCGGTAACTGCGATCAGGATATCTGCAGTATCAACACCTGCCTCCATTAAAGTATTGATGCTGGCACCATTACCGACGATTCCCATAGCGTCGATATTTTCGCAGAGATCATTGATCTTGTCGGCAATAACGTCGACAAGAGTGATATCAATATCCTCTGCCTGAAGCTGCTCTGCAAGATTTCTACCGACTTTTCCGCAGCCTACAATAATTACCTGCATAATTTCCTCCTTCAATAGCCGGTCAGGGATACAAATCATAAGTAAAAGCGCCCATCCGTGTAAAGATAGGCAAGGATATTATAGCACTGTATATCTGATTTTTAAACAGTAATATTTTCCTGTATATATAGAAAAAAATGGCAGAAAGATAGATATATGCGGGAGTTTGACACATTGAAATCCAAAAAAGTACTGCAAAGCCTTGAAATAGGCTTATTTTTTTGTCAAATTTTTATTTTTATTATATAGTAATATTTAGTGATATATGGTATAATAGTGACAGAGGTGATTATTGTGCGCATAACAACATCAAAA
>NZ_JBQHWA010000015.1:0-84116 GCF_052064225.1 Blautia massiliensis (ex Liu et al. 2021)
TTCATCCTGTGTATTTTATTCAGTTTTCAATGTCACAGATGAAGGAAAGGGGCTAAATTTATGCCTAAAAATAAGGTTTTCGGACAGGTTGCGGGGGGGGCTTATTTTGTTCTTTTTATTTTAATAGATCTCGTCAAAAGACTGTCCGTCATCGTCTGTGTAATAAATGCGCTTTGCATCCTGAGTGAAGATCAGTTTCTGTTTCCCTGCATCATCGAGGCTGCACTGCTGATAGGTGACGCCCTCCTCTACCGGAAGCATACTGTCTGCATTATCATAGTCTGCAGCAGTCAGATTGGAGGGTACATGGCCATACTCATAAATGTACTGGGCCACTTCATCTTTATCTGTATAGGTGCCATTTTCATCCAGTTTCTTTTCGCTCTGTGAGTCTGCTGCATCCGATGAAGCGGACCCATCTGTGTCTCCTGATCCTGCAGCATTTTCAGAATCCTGCAGCTGCTCCAGGTCGCTTTCATCAGCTACTGCCATCTCATCGTCACCATTCTGGTCCATGGCCTCCACTTCATACTCACTCAGAGGTTCCAGGTCATCCTGAAAAGCAGATTCGTCATATTTTTCCTTATCTTTGCATCCTCCCAGCATCATCGCTGCCACCCCGGCAAGCACCAGGATAAAATATCTGAACTTTTTCATGGATCAATCTCCTTTCATGGAATATCGTTCTCGTAAAAGTGCAATTTCTCTTTTCCATCCTTCATCATCATTTGGTGTCTCCAGAATAAAGGGAATTCCCTCAAGAGCCGGATGGCACACCACATTCACAAGTGCATCCAGGCCGATCTGGCCTTCGCCGATCTTTGCATGGCGATCCTTATGACTGCCCAATCCGTTTATACTGTCGTTGAGATGAACAGCCTTCAATCTGGAAAGGCCGATCACCCGGTCAAACTCATCAAGAACACCATCCAGATCATGGACAATGTCATAACCGCCATCCCATACATGACAGGTATCCAGGCAAACACCCAGTTTATTATTTTTTTCCACCCTGTCAATGATATCACGAAGCTCCTGAAACGTTGCTCCTACTTCTGAACCCTTGCCGGACATAGTTTCCAGAAGGACGGTCGTACTCTGTTCTTCTGTAAGGACATCATTGAGGATTTCCGCAATTTTGGTAATTCCCGTCTCAGTTCCCTGCCCTACATGACTGCCCGGGTGAAAATTATAATAATTTCCCGGTGTATATTCCATACGTTTCAGATCATCTGCCATGATCTCTCTTGCAAAATCTCTCAGATTTTCTTTTGCGGCACAGGCATTCATGGTATACGGTGCATGTGCCACCAGCTTTCCAAAATGATTTTCCCTGGAAAGCTCCAGAAATCTTTCCACATCTGCAGGATCGATCTCTTTTGCCTTGCCTCCTCTGGGATTGCGGGTAAAAAAAGCAAAGGTATTTCCGCCGTTTTTCAGCATCTGACGCCCCATGGCCGCATAGCCTTTGGACGAACTTGTATGATTTCCGATATATAATACCATATCAGCACCATCTCCCTGTAGTTTATATTTCTGCCTTTTGGCCTAATTATTATATCAAAAACTTCTTTTTCTGAAAAGTCTGCGATTCTTCCTTTACAATACTTACCATTCTTTCTATAATAAAGATATCTTTACATACGAAGGAGAAAAAGAATGGCAAACGACAATCGAAGGCGGCCGCCTCATGGCCACGATCCGGAGCAGGCACGCAGAGAAGCCGCCAGAGCACGAGAAGCACGGCGGAAGCATTCTGGTTCTGCATCCCGTAATTCCCGTTCACATTCCACTGGGACTCGCAGGAATGACATCAGCAAAAAATCCAGATATTACCAGGTACGCCGTCAGAAAATGTTTCTTGCAGCTGGCGGGATCCTGATCATACTTATTCTTGTGATCATTTTTTCCGCACGTGCATACATTTCTTCCCGGAAAGCTGCAGAAGCCGCCGCTCTGCAGAAGGCCCAGGAAGAGGAGGCCTCAAAAAAGGCAAAAGAAGAAGCTGCTGCTGTGAAAGATCCCGTTTCACTGACGCTCAGCGTAGTCGGGGACTGCACGTTGGGTACCGATGAGACCTTTGATTATGACACAAGTCTGAACGCATGCTACGATAACAACGGCAAAGATTATTTCTTTAAGAATGTAAAAAGCATCTTTGAGGCAGATGACCTGACAATTGCCAATTTTGAAGGAACCCTCACCGATTCCGATGCCAGAGAAGATAAAACCTTTGCATTTAAAGCACCTGCCGAATATGCTCAGATACTCACCAGCGGTTCCGTTGAAGCTGTAAACACTGCAAACAATCACAGCCATGATTACGGAGAGCAAAGCTACACGGATACTCTGACTGCTCTGGATAATGCAGGCATTACACACTTCGGTTATGATGATACTGCAGTTATGGACATCAAGGGAATCAAAGTTGGTCTTGTCGGAATTTATGAGCTGAAGGATCATCTTGGGCGCGAACAGCAGCTGAAAGATAATATCGCAAAGGTCAAAGCAGATGGAGCAGAGCTTATAGTTGTGATCTTCCACTGGGGCAATGAGACCGAAACAGTTCCTGATACCAATCAGATGACCCTTGGCCGTCTTGCTATCGATGAAGGTGCAGATCTGGTATGTGGCCATCATCCGCATGTACTCCAGGGAATCGAAACCTATAAAGGAAAAAACATCATCTACAGTCTTGGCAATTTCTGTTTTGGAGGAAACAGTTCTCCAAGTGATATGGACACCATGATCTTCCAGCAGACCTTCACTGTCACCTCAGAAGGCGTACAGGCTGATAACGTGACCAATATCATTCCCTGCTCTATTTCTTCCGCAGATGGCTACAACAATTATCAGCCAACTCCTGCATCCGGAGATGAGGCATCCAGGATCAAATCCAAGATAGAGGAATGCAGTGCTGCGATTCCTGCCGCGGATTCTTCATCCGCTACATCGGAAGGCTCTGACAGTGAAGAATAAATAGCATAACAAAAAATAATATCCCAACAGATCCTGTGCTGCATGTTTCCATGCTACGATCCGTTGGGATATTATTTATATAAAAAGTAATTTTAAATCTTATTCGATCATCATGGCATCCCCGAAACTGAAGAAACGATATCTTTCCTTCACAGCTTCTTCATAAGCAGCCATAATATGTTCTTTTCCGGCAAGGGCTGAAACTAACATCAGAAGCGTGGACTCCGGCAGATGGAAATTAGTGATCAGTCCATCGATAGCTTTGAATTTATATCCAGGATAGATAAAGATCTCTGTCCATCCGCTTCCGGCCTTCACGATTCCATCCTCTCCGGCTGCGGACTCCAGGGTACGGCAGCTGGTAGTTCCCACAGAAATCACTCTTCCGCCGTTTTTCTTTGTATCATTGATCAGTTTTGCCTGATCTTCTTCCACAATATAAAACTCCGAGTGCATGTGGTGCTTTTCTACATCATCTACCTTTACCGGGCGGAAGGTTCCGAGACCTACATGTAAAGTTACATGTGCAATATTCACACCCTTCTCCTTTACTTTCTCAAGAAGCTCCGGCGTGAAGTGAAGTCCTGCGGTAGGTGCGGCAGCAGATCCCTCATTCTTTGCATATACAGTCTGATAACGGTTCTTATCCTTCAGCTTGTGGGTAATATACGGCGGCAGCGGCATTTCTCCCAGCTGATCCAGGATCTCTTCGAAAATCCCCTCATAATGGAACTGGATCAGACGGTTTCCCTCATCTACAATATCAATGATCTCACCCTTCAGGATACCGTCACCAAAAGTGATCTTTGCACCGGGACGTGCTTTTTTTCCCGGCTTTACAAGACACTCCCAGATATCATTTTCGCGGCGTTTCAGAAGCAGGATCTCGATCAGCGCTCCAGTTTCTTCCTTGTGACCATAAAGACGTGCCGGAATAACCTTGGTATCATTGATCACAAGACAGTCTCCCTTATGCAGGTAATCCAGTATATCGGTAAAATGACGATGTTCGATACTTCCATCTTTCAGGGACAGATGCATCAGTCTGGAAGAACTTCTGTCCTCCAGCGGATCCTGAGCGATCAGTTCCTGCGGCAGATCATAATAAAAATCTGATGTTTTCATAATTATTTTTCCACTTCCTCTTTCCACTGTTTGCGAAGCCTGCGGACCTCGTTCCACTCTTTGTTGGTCAGATCAGCTTTTGGTAAAAGATCCGGCCTCCATTTGGCTGTACGGATGATAGACTGCTCTCTTCTCCATTTATCCACATTGGCATGGTGTCCGGAAAGCAGCACCTCCGGAACCTTTTTGCCATGCCATTCCTCCGGGCGGCTGTACTGGGGATACTCCAGAAGATTCCCGGAAAAGGATTCCGTCTCACCGGATTCCTGATTATTCAGAACACCTGGTACCATTCTGGAAATAGAATCCATCATGACCATAGCCGGAAGTTCTCCTCCGGTAAGTACATAATCACCAATGGAAACATAGTCTGTTACGATTTCTTCCAGAACACGCTCATCAATTCCCTCATAATGACCACAGAGGAAAACCAGGTCTTCTTCCAGGGCAAACTCTTTTGCCATATCCTGATTGAAGGTTTTTCCCTGAGGAGTCAGAAAGATCACGCGGGGTTTCCTTCCAATACGTTCTGCAATGGATTCATAAGACAGATATACCGGCTCCGCCTGCATCAGCATTCCGGCTCCACCGCCATAAGGATAATCATCTACCTTCTGGTGCTTATTGAATGCAAAATCCCGTATATTGATCGCTTCCAGTGATAACAGTCCCTTTGTAATGGCACGGCCTGTAATACTTGTGTTCATTCCGTTCTCGATCATTTCCGGAAATAATGTAAGTACATGATAATTCATTTAAACAAGCCCTTTCATCAAATGTACAGTCATGGTATTTTTTTCCACATCCACATCAAGAACACAGTCATGGATCGCAGGAAGCAGGATTTCCTCGCCATCCACACGATCTACAATATAAACATCATTGGCGCCGGTCTCCATCACATCACGGAGCACTCCGAATTTCTCCCCATTCTCCAGAAGTACCTCCATTCCGATGAGATCCGCCACATAATATTCGTCCTCGCCAAGCTCCTGTGCCTCTTCACGTGGGATCCAAAGCTCGCGGCCCTTATACATTTCAATATCATTGATGTTGTCAATGCCTTCAAACTTCAGGATCGCAAGATTTTTAAAAAACTTTACATTCTGAATATTCAGTCTGCGAAGCTCTTTTCCTGTATCCAGAAGCACATATTCAATATCAAGAAAACGCTCTGCGTCATCCGTTGTCGGAAAAACTTTTACTTCACCACGGACGCCATGGGTCGTTGTGATAACTCCTACCTTTAATAAATCTTCCATTTTTGCTCCCTTTCAGAGTAAAAACAGGAGCCATGGAATCCACAGCTCCTGTCTCTTTTTCATTGCAGAATATCTACAATCACTTTTTTGCTGCTTTTTGAAGAAGCCGCTTTCACAACAGTACGGATTGCCTTGGCAATTCTGCCCTGTCTTCCGATAACCTTACCCATATCGGCCGGTCCGACCTTCAGTTCAACAACAATCGCGTCGTCTTTTTCAGTCTCAGTAACGACTACTTCATCCGGATTTTCAACAAGAGATTTTGCAATTACTTCTACAAGTTGTTTCATTACATACCTCCTTGCTCCTGCCTCATTGAGGCCACAGATCCAAATCTGTCAGGTATTATTTCTCGATTCCGGCAAGTTTAAGAAGCTTAGCAACTACCTCTGTAGGCTGAGCACCAGCTGCAAGCCATTTTTTTGCTGCCTCTTCATCGATTTTGTATACGCTTGGGTCAAGGTTCGGATCATATGTTCCGATCTCTGCGATGCATCTTCCGTCACGTTTGCAGCGAGAATCTGCTACTACGATTCTATAGAAAGGTGCTTTCTTCTGTCCCATTCTTCTTAATCTGATCTTAACTGCCATTTTTGTTTTCCTCCAATTATCTTTCTGAAAATTTATTGTTATTTATTAAAAGGGAAGCTTAAAGCCGCCTCTTTTTCCCATATTCATCTTGCCGCCTGTTAATCCCGGCATCTGTTTCATCATCTTCTTGCTCTGCTCAAACTGCTTCACAAGACGATTTACTTCTGTAATATCCACTCCGGCGCCTCTGGCGATACGGTTCTTGCGTGAGATGTTCAAAATGTTGGGGTTACTTCTCTCCTGAGGTGTCATGGAAAGAATGATGGACTTGGTACGGTCCATAGCCTTCTCATCGATCATACCCTCGATATCCTTCATCTTACCGCCCATTCCAGGAAGCATGTTCAGGATACTGGAAATACCACCCATCTTGTTCATCTGCTCCATGCTGGTAAGATAATCATTGAAGTCGAAGTCCATTTTCTTCAGCTTCTTTTGCATCTCCTGAGCCTGTTCCTGATCCACAGATGCTTCCACCTTCTCGATCAGACTCATTACATCGCCCATTCCAAGGATCCTGGAAGCCATACGTTCCGGATAAAACTGTTCCAGATCTGAAAGCTTCTCTCCCATACCAACATAGAAGATCGGTTTGCCGGTCACGGCTTTAATGGAAAGCGCAGCGCCGCCTCGTGTATCACCGTCCATCTTAGTCAGGATCACACCATCAATGCCGACTTTATCAGAAAAGTTCTGCGCCACATTTACTGCATCCTGTCCTGTCATGGCATCAACTACAAGCACTGTAGCATCTACATTCACATTCGCTTTGATATCCTCAAGCTCCTGCATCATATCCTCATCAATGTGAAGACGTCCTGCTGTATCGATGAGCACAACATTCTGCTGATTGGATTTCGCATGCTCGATAGCTGCTTTTGCAATATCCACGGGATTCTGCTTATCTCCCATGGAAAAGACCTCGACGCCCTGTTTCTCACCGTTTACCTGCAGCTGTGTGATCGCTGCAGGACGGTAAACATCACAGGCCACAAGCAGTGGTCTCTTTCCCTTGGATTTCAGTTTGCCTGCCAGCTTGGCAACCGTCGTTGTCTTACCTGCACCCTGAAGACCGACCATCATAAGAACGGTAAGATCCATTCCCGGTTTGATCGGAAGCTCTGTTGTCTCACTTCCCATCAGGTTGACCAGCTCATCATTTACGATCTTGATCACCATCTGTCCCGGATTCAGACCATTCATAACATCCTGTCCGATAGCCTTTTCCTGAACGGATTTCGTAAACTGCTTAACGACCTTAAAGTTAACATCCGCTTCCAGAAGCGCCATCTTAACTTCCTTCAGTGCTACCTTGACATCAGCCTCTGTGAGACGGCCCTTGCCCTTCAGCTTCTTAAATACATTCTGCAGTTTATCTGTTAAACTCTCAAATGCCATTGATCATAACTCCTCTAATATCACATTGGAAATCGCCGCAATATCTTCGGCGTGGTACTTGTCAGCCAGTTCATGGATCTTTATGACCTGACTGCGGATGTTCAGGAATTTCTCGACCAGATGAAGCTTCTCTTCATATTCTTCCAACGTCCGATTGCACCGTCTGATCATATCATGCACACCCTGTCTGCTGATGCCAAGTTCCTCAGCAACCTCACTTAAGGAATAATCCTCAAATACCACACTGGTGTACACCTGCCGCTGCCTCTCTGTCAGAAGCTCTCCATAAAAATCAAATAAAAATGTCTGCTCTACAAATTTCTCCATCTGTAATCACCTTGGCTATCATACACGATTCCGCCACACCTGTCAAGGGTTTTTGCTTTACAAATTTATTTTTTCCTGAATTTCACAAAAAAAAGCCGGAAAAGCACTTTTCTGCTGGGTTTTGCAGGCTTTTCCGACCTTTGTTATTCTATTTGCTTCTTATTAATAAGTCTTATGCTTCGATCAAAACATTTCCTTTGTCATTTTATCGATTTCCTGATCCACTGCCTCATATACACCTGGGATACATGAGAAATTCAGGCCATGGGTGGTACATGGGATAAAATAAATCTTACCACAGTCTCTGCAAAGCTGATCTGTTGACTCTTCGATCATTTCCTGATTCCAGTCAAAGCAATCTACTTTACCGTTATCGATACCACCCATAAATGTGATATCTTTTCCATATTCTTTGATCAGCTTCGGAAGATCATTAACAGACATACAGCCCTGCCCTTTTTTCCGCACTTGTTTTGCCACACCCCAATATAAAAGGCTTGTTTCTGCACTTGTTTTTTCCTTATGATTCTATTATACTGTAAATCAAAAGAATCACAACTCCACATAACATGGCTATTATTCCTGTTTTTTCCTACAAAATACAGGAAGGAGGATTTTCCTTGAAACTCAGTGCAAAACTCATCTGCTATCATTTACAGAAATCTTTTCCCCTGCATACATCCAGGCTGGATACATTCCCCACCCTTTCCTGCCCTTCCCGCTTTGAAAAGAACACCTCTCTTCAGGATGGGCGTGTTTACCTTATCACAGATCCGGATTTTCAGCTCACTTTTCATCATCCCAAAAATATTCTGTTCCTGATGATTGGAAAAATCTATCAGAACTACGAATTAACTCAGCCAAACATGTGTATCATCCCTGAAGATATTCCGGTCAATATTGTCTTTAACAGGATTCAGGATATTTTTATCCTCTATGATCAGTGGAATCAGTCCCTGATGGATTCCCGTCTCCGGAACGCATCTATCCAGGAGCTTCTGGATCTTACAGCTTCCGTTATTCCTAATCCAATAATGCTGATCGGTATGGATTTTACTATCATTGCCTCCAGAGACTGGAATCTAAGTGATCTTTCCAATTCTGTTTTGGGTTCCACTGAAAATTCCTGGGCTATTGTGGACAGCCTGAAGCAGGATCCTCATTACGAAGAAGCTTTTTATAAAACCGGATATTTTTATTATCCGGGAAATGGCCTTACTGCTCCTTCTCTTTGCGTAAATATCTCCAATAATGATAAAGCAGTATACAGGCTGATGTTTTCCGAAGGTGAGGTTCCCCTGGATGATACGTTTGGTTTTGTTCTGGAGTACCTTTCCCAGATGGTATCCCATGCACTTTCCACAGGTATCATGCACAGCCGGGATAAAGCTTTTCCTCTTCATCAGATTTTTATGTCCATTCTGACAGATCCCGGAGCTGATTATGTAAAAATCAGTCAGCAGCTGACAAATGTGGGATGGCTTTCTTCCCATATGTATCAATGCATCCTGATCCAGACCGGACTGATCGACCAGAAAAATCTGACCCTTAATGCCATCTGTAACTATCTGGAAAATACAATTCCCGCCACCTGTGCCACGGAACATAAAGGCAATGCTGTGCTTTTTATCAATCTGGATCTCTGCACTCTGACTATCCATGAGATTTCCGATAAGATCGAGGGCTTTATCAAAAGCAGCATGTTAAGCGCCGGATACAGCCGGAAGATGCTTGGACATTTCAATTTCCACCGGCAATACACGCAGGCTTCTGTTACCCTGCAGGTTGGAAAACGCAAAAATCCCGCAGAAAGTATCCACTATTTTGACTCCATCGCTCTGCCCTATATTCTGGAACAGGCAACCAGAAAGCTTCCTGCTTACATGGTCTGTCACGAAAAGCTTCTGTCAATGAAATATAAGGATGAGGCAAAGCAATCTCATCTCTATGAAACACTGCGTTGTTTTCTGGAGCACAACCAGAACATTTCTCATACTGCCAGCGCTTTATTTATCCACAGAAGTACTCTTCTTTATCGTCTGGATAAGATTAAAGATTTTCTGGATTCAGATCTTACAGACAGAAACGAGATCCTGTATCTGTTGCTTTCTTTTCATCTGATGGATATGGAAGAAGAAAACCGGAATGCAAGATCATAAAAAACAGGAACTCTCTTAAATATTTAGCGTTTTCCCAGCTGCCAAAATGCAACTGCACTGGCTGCCGCCACATTCAGTGAATCCACACCGTGTGCCATTGGAATACATACCGTATAATCACAGTCCGCAATGGTCTCCGAAGCAAGACCATCCCCCTCTGTCCCAAGAACTACTGCCAGTTTTTCTTCTGCCATCAGATGAGGATCATCAATATCAAAGGAATCCTCCCTAAGAGCCATGGCTGCCGTCTTAAATCCCATCGCTTTCAGAGACCGGATTCCTTCCGTTTTCCACTCTGTTTTTTCATCAAAAAATGTCCATGGTATCTGGAATACGGTTCCCATACTGACAC
The DNA here is from genome assembly GCF_052064225.1 of Blautia massiliensis (ex Liu et al. 2021). Lineage (NCBI taxonomy): Bacteria > Bacillati > Bacillota > Clostridia > Lachnospirales > Lachnospiraceae > Blautia > Blautia massiliensis (ex Liu et al. 2021). The sequence goes on from NZ_JBQHWA010000015.1 coordinate 10,194, forward strand.
GGATCGCACGGCGGTACAATGGATTGCTGCACCCCGGTGTCAGCAGCACCGCATCCATCCCAAGAGCCGCCGCAGAACGAAAGATTGCGCCTATATTAGTAGGATTTACCACATTTTCCAGAACTGCGATCCTGCGGGCATTTTTGCATACATCGACTATATCAGGAAGCGCCGGCCGGCGCATTGCACAGAGCATTCCTCTTGTCAGCTTGAATCCGGTCAGCTGCGTCAACACATCAAATTCTGCCGTATAAACCGGGATGTCTCCACAACGACGGATCAGTTCTTTTGCCTCACCCTCAACATGTTTATGTTCCACCAGAAAAGAAATCGGCTGGCACCCGGAATCCAAAGCTCTCTCAATAACCTTCGGGCTCTCCGCAATAAAGATCCCCTTCTCCGGTTCTGCCCGGTTCAAAAGCTGTATCTCCGAGATCCTGGCATATACATCCAGCTCCGAAGCGTTGAAATCTGTGATTTCTATGATATTTGACATGGTTATTTTTCTCCTGTTCTGTCTTCTTGTTTTCATCCTGCTATTGTAACAGAATCTCTTTGCAAAAGAAAGCCAGGTGTTATATGTTTCCACCTGGCTTTGCTGCTACTTGTAAAACAATTTGTTTATATTCAGATCCTCACTTCCATCCACCGGATCATATCCCCGATCACTTCATCTTTACAATACTCATTCAGGATCTCATGAAAAAGTCCGCCGTAGATCTTCATCTGCTTGTCTTTTGATCCTGCTTCCCTAAAGAAATCATAGGTATCCTGTACACTTACCAGACCGTCTTTCTCGCCGTGTGTCATAAGGACCGGATAATGGAACTCTGCTTTTTTCTCTTTGAACCAGTCAAGTCCGTCGCAGATCGCATAGCATAACCCCGCTGTAAAGGACTGTTTATTGTATGGATCTTTTCCGTACCAGTCTACCACTTCCTGTACAGAGCATACACCTGACCCCAGCTGATTGGCAAGGCGCGTATGTACATCCATTTCTCCCGGCACACCACGTATCAGATTGCCGTTATCTGCAGTCAGCGCACCACTGGTAATGATCCCCCGGAGCTTTTTATCCGGATATTTGGCTCCGTACAGAGAAACCGTAAATCCGCCCATGCTGTGTCCAAGAAGAAATACCGGAATATCCGGATTTTCCTCAATTGCCATATCCACAACTACGTTGGTGTCGTCCAGAAGCTCATTGAAATCTGAATAAAAAGTCTCTTCACCCTCAGACCGTCCATGTCCTCTGTGATCAAAACGATAGGTTCCGATTCCCGCCTCATGAAGTTTTTCCGCAAAATAATCGTACCTGCCCTGGTGCTCACAGAGTCCGTGGACAATCACGATCACAGCTTTATTGTCTGCTGCCGTTTCTTTTTTCAGATACAGTTTCGTTCCGTCAAACGATGTGATCATACTTTCACCCATAATAAAAACCTCCCTTTTCTTGCTGCGAGATACATATCCCCATTATATGTCTCACGCTATCTGATAGGTTTATCATATCATGAAATCTGTATTTTGATAACCCTTATTTGTAATTATCAGCAATTATATATTTTTTATAAAAAGTAATAAAAAATAGAGGGTTGACATATTTTGTTCTCTGAACTATAATCATCTCAGTACAACGAGGTACCTCTTAAAGGTATCTCGTTTTTTTGTTATATATAGTTTATTTAAGAATATTACCCAAGGAGGAATCTATTATGACACCAATGAACAACGCTGATTACCTTACCCGACTGGAACATGCTGACGAACTGGAAGCTTTAAAAGCAGCAAAAAAAGCTTCCTTATAAAGGAAATACAGATCCTATCCTTTACAGACTTCACGAAGTCATTGATACCTACGGTCCTGCAATCAAAGACATCATTCACGAACAGGGCGGAAACGCAATCATGAGCGCAATCGATTTCGGACTGGATGTAGATGTAACCGAAGATGCAGAAGGAAATCATCGTGTCATCATCAAATTCGATGGTAAACTTCTACCTTATGCTAAAAAGGGAAAATATCCGTGGTAGAAATAAAAAAGAAGAGGCTGTCAATAATCAGCCCCTTCTTTTTCATTTCTTATTCTACTTCTTCCGGCTCCATGCTGAGCATATGGCCTTCCTGGTTTCCAATATCATATTTCTGTCCGTATTCCTTGAAATACTGGTAGTAGTCCGCACTGTTTGTGGGATAGATCTTGGAATCGTGAATATGAAGATCAGATCCTGTCTCTCCGCTCTTCATAAGTGCCACCATAGCACTTGCACAGTGAGTTGCGATACGACAGAAACTGTTGAGGATATCACTAAATACCGTTCCCTCTTCCAGTCCGCATTTGCCCTGGCTCAGTCGCTCTGCATGACGCATCTTCAGTACATCACAAAGTCCTGTGATCACAGCTCCGAGAGGTGCTACTCTCTGTGCCATTTCTTTATCGTCTTTCATGAAAGCATTGCAGGTTATATTGATATCCTCACGAACTGCCTCCATAACAACATTCAGCTCATCCCAGGCTTCCTGTGAAAAATTCGTATGGTTATCATGCATTTCATTGGACATATGAGCAATGTAAGAAGCATGATCACCGATACGCTCAAAGTCATTGATCGTATGCAGATACAGTGAAGTCTGTCTTGTCTGTGCAGAATTCATCTCTCTCTTTGTCAGCTGGATCAGATACTCTCCGAGACGACTTTCATATTTGTCGATCAGATCCTCTTTTCGCTGAACCTTATCATACTTATCCTGCTGATAATCATTCAGAAGATTCATGGCTCTGTTGACATTCTTACGGAGCTTCTTGGACATTCCGTTCATTACACGGTGACACTGTGCGATAGCAAGGGCCGGGTAATTCAGAAGACGCTCTTCCAGAAGATCAAAGTCTGCCTCATCTTCCAGATCTTCTTTATTATCCTTCACAAGCCAGCATACCAGCTTCTCGATCTTTGGAATGAATGGAAACAGCACGATAACCGTTGCCAGACGGAACACCGTATTCAAAAGTGCGATCGCTACCGGTGTCATGGTCATATCCATAAATGTAAAATGTACAAACGCATTCACGGTATAAAAGATCACCGACCAGAGGATCAGACCAAACAGGTCATTGATCAGATATACAAGAGCAGTTCTTTTACCGTTCTTATTTGCTCCGATGGCTGAAATCAGAACTGGACATGCAGCACCAACACCGATACCAAGAACGATCGGAAATGCACTTGCAAATGTCAGGATACCGGTTACGGAAAGAGCCTGGAGCACACCGACTGTTGCAGACGCACTCTGGAGTACCGCAGTAAAAGCGATACCTACGAGAATACCTGCGATCGGATTGGAAAACATAGTCAGCATCTTGATGAACATCGGACTCTCACGCAATGGAGATACCGCACCACTCATCATCTGCATACCTGTCATCAGGATCGCAAAACCAAGCATGATATTTCCCACGTTCTTATGTAAGGTACGCTTACAGAACATACGGAAAACAATACCAACTACAGCCACAACAGCAGAAATAGTTGCTGTGGAAAGAACACTGGCGATTCCATTGGATCCTTCAATATAAGAAAGACATAAGATCCAGCCAGTAATACTGGTTCCGATATTGGCTCCCATGATGATACCGATCGCCTGTTTCAGTTTCATCATACCGGAGTTTACAAAACCGATCACCATAACTGTCGTCGCAGAAGACGACTGGATCACACTGGTAACACCAGTACCAAGTGCGACACCCTTCAGCGGAGTATTGGTCATCTTATAAAGAAATGCTTCCAGCTTATTACCAGCTGCCAGCTTCAGACCATCTCCCATTAGGGACATACCAAACAAAAATAATGATACTCCACACAACAAAGATAAGATCATTGAAAAAATTGCCATAATTTTCTCCTTTGTCATACTCGCTTCCTGTCATAACCTGTCAGGAGCCATGTTATTCTGAAAATGCGACTTTACATTTCCTTAATCTGGATTTTTCTTATTTTTAACATTTTCCCATTTATTATGCCACATCAATTTCCATATTACAACAACAGATTTATTTCGAAAATAAAAAAATTCGAAGGCAGCGGATCATCTTCCAAAACTCTGCCTTAGAAATGAGTATTTTTGAGTTATTTTTCACAAAATTTCTATTTTTCCAATCGCATCAGCATATCATCCAAAATATTTTCCAGGTACTCTTCCGTTGTTTTTTCCCTTCTTTTTTTATAGGAATGAAGTAGAAAGAGCCTCAGAGTATGATTTTATACACTCTGAGGCTCCTCCCATATTTACATTTTAAATTTTTTATTCCACTGTCACGCTCTTCGCCAGATTTCGTGGTTTATCCACATCCAGGCCTTTGGCTACGCTTACGTAGTAGCCCAGAAGCTGAAGCGGGATCACTGCCAGGGATGTTGCAAAGTGCGGGTCTGTTTTCGGGATGTAGACGGTGAAGTCTGCGGTATCCTCGATATTGTAATTGCCAAATGTGGTCAGGCCCATAAGGTAGGCGCCACGGCTCTTACACTCAACCATATTGCTGACTGTTTTTTCGTAGAGATCCGGCTGGGTCAGCACACCGATCACAAGAGTCCCGTCTTCGATCAGGGAGATCGTTCCGTGTTTCAGCTCTCCGGCAGCATAGGCTTCAGAATGAATGTAACTGATCTCTTTCATCTTCAGACTGCCCTCCAGGCTGATAGCGTAATCAATTCCTCTTCCTACAAAGAAAGCATCTTTTACATTTGCCTGTTTGGAGGCAAACCACTGGATACGCTCTTTATCTTCCAGGATCTTACGGATTTTATCCGGAAGTGTCTGCAGTTCACTGATATAATTGCTGTAGGCTTCTTCTGTGATCGTTCCTCTTACCATTGCAAACTGGATCGCAAGTGTATAAGCTGCGATCAGCTGTGTGCTGTACGCTTTGGTAGTAGCTACAGAAATCTCCGGTCCGGCCAGAGTATAAAATACATTATCAGCCTCACGTGCAATGGAAGATCCCACTACATTAACGATTCCCAGTGTACGAATACCATTTTCCTTGCATTTACGAAGTGCTGCAAGACTGTCTGCTGTTTCACCGGACTGGCTGATGATCACTGCAAGGCTGTTGGTGTTAAGGGCCATTTTTCGGTAACGGAATTCGGAAGCGAGCTCTACCCTTACCGGGATCTGTGCAAGATCCTCGATCACATACTGTGCTGCCATTCCTACGTGATAAGCGGAGCCGCAGGCTATGATATAGATCTGCTGGATGTTCCGGATGCTTTCTTCTTCCAGGCCAACTTCACTGAGGTCGATCTTTCCATCCTTGAGCACGGAATTCAACGTATCCAGTACTGCCTTTGGCTGTTCATGGATCTCTTTCATCATAAAATGCTCATATCCGGCTTTTTCTGCTGCTTCTGCATCCCATTCAATGGTTTTCAGCTCTTTCTCGATCTCATCTCCATCAAGATTGTAGAAGGTGACTTCGCCTTTTTTCACACGCGCCATCTCCAGATTGCCGATATAATATACATTGCGGGTGTATTTCAGGATCGCCGGTACGTCAGAAGCGATAAAGGATTCATCTTCTGCCACTCCAAGGATCATGGGGCTGTCTTTTCTGGCTACATATATTTCACCCGGATAATCCTTGAACATGATCGCAAGGGCATAGGAACCACGGATACGTACCATGGAATGTGTGATGGCATCCACCGGTGTTCCCTCATATTTCTTGTAATAATAATCGATCAGCTTGACTGCTACCTCGGTATCGGTCTCAGAATAGAAAGTATAGCCTTTACGGGTGAGCTTATTTTTCAGTTCCTGATAGTTCTCAATGATGCCGTTGTGGACTGCTACGATATTACCGTCGTCTGTCATATGCGGATGTGCATTGTTCTCAGAAGGTTCACCATGAGTTGCCCATCTGGTATGACCGATACCACAGGTTCCCGGTACAGTCTCTCCGCCGTTTGTCTTTTCTGACAGAACTTTCAGTCTTCCCTTGGCTTTGATCACTTCCGTCTCGTCCTCGCCGTCACGTACGGCGATTCCAGCGGAATCATATCCTCTGTATTCCAGCTTGGAGAGTCCATCTAAAAGGATCGGAGCTGCCTGGTGTCTACCTGTAAATCCTACAATTCCACACATATTTATCTGTCCTTTCTGTCTATGCAGGTATTTTCGTAAAAGACCGGGCTGTTACATCATATGCAACAGTCCGGTCAGAAGTTTCAGTTATTGCAATATAACACGTCCTACAGTATAGCACGTACCACTCTCGGTTTGCAACCCGCTTTTTCCAGAGCTGCAACGATCTGATTCTTATGATCTGTTCCGAATGCTTCCATAGTGATCCGAAGTTCTACGGCTGCATTTCGGTTGGTACTTACAAACTGGTTATGATCCAGTTTGATAACATTACCCTGATTTTCAGCGATCACACTTGCAACACGTACCAGTTCACCTGGCTTATCCGGGATAAGTACGGATACGGTAAAGATACGGTCACGCTGGATCAGTCCGTGCTGTACAACCGATGACATGGTGATCACATCCATATTTCCACCGCTTAAGATGGAAACGATCTTCTTATTCTTTACATCCAGATGACGGAGAGCTGCTACAGTAAGAAGTCCTGAGTTCTCTACGATCATCTTGTGGTTTTCTACCATATCCAGAAAAGCCACGATCAGCTCATCATCATCGATGGTAATGATATCGTCCAGATTTTCCTGAATATATGGGAAGATATTTTTTCCCGGAGTCTGTACTGCAGTACCATCTGCGATAGTATTTACGTGAGGAAGCGTTACGACCTCCCCTTTCTCCAGGGATGCCTTCATACATGCTGCGCCTGCCGGCTCAACACCGATGACTTTGATGTGTGGGTTCAGAAGCTTCGCAAGTGTAGAGACACCTGTAGCAAGTCCGCCCCCTCCGATCGGTACCAGAATGTAATCTACAAGCGGAAGTTCCTGTACGATTTCCATGGCGATAGTTCCCTGACCGGTTGCTACTGCCGGATCATCAAATGGATGGATAAAGGTATATCCTTTTTCTTCTGCAAGGGCAAGTGCGTGTGCGCAGGCTTCGTCATATACGTCGCCGTGAAGGATAACCTCCGCACCGTAACTCTTGGTGCGCTCTACCTTGATCAGTGGTGTGGTAGTTGGCATGACAATGACTGCTTTTACTCCATATTTATGTGCAGCATAAGCAACACCCTGGGCATGATTTCCTGCAGATGCAGTGATCAGACCTTTGTTCCTCTCTTCGTCAGAAAGTGTGCTGATCTTGTAATATGCGCCACGCACCTTATATGCACCGGTACGCTGCATATTCTCTGGCTTCAGATAAACCTTATTTCCCGTCATATCTGAGAAATAACTGCTGTATATCAGCTTTGTTTCCTGTGTCACTTCTTGTACTTTTGCTGCCGCTTCCTCAAAGCTCTCTAATGTAAGCATTTGTATTTAGCTCCTTTCTTCTACGTCAAAGAGGGCGTTTACAAATGCGTCTGCATCAAATTTCTGCAGGTCATCGATACTTTCGCCTACTCCGATGTATTTTACTGGTATGTCAAGCTCAGACTGGATCGCTACTGCGATTCCGCCCTTGGCTGTACCATCAAGTTTGGTAAGAATGATTCCGGTAACGTTTGCGACCTCGGCAAACTGTCTTGCCTGGGAAAGCGCATTCTGGCCCGTGGTTCCGTCAAGAACTACCAGCGTTTCCAAATATGCTTCCGGATACTCACGTTCCAGAATACGGTAAATCTTGCGAAGCTCTTCCATAAGGTTTTTCTTATTATGAAGTCTTCCTGCGGTATCGCAGATCAGAATATCTGCATTTCTGGCTTTGGCTGCTGCCACTGCATCATAGACAACAGATGCCGGATCTGCTCCGTCCTGGCCGCCGATGATCTCAACGCCTGCACGGTTGGCCCACTGTGTCAGCTGCTCCCCGGCTGCCGCACGGAAGGTATCTGCTGCTCCGAGGATGACCTTTTTTCCCTGATCCTTTAATTTACCGGCCAGCTTGCCTACAGAGGTAGTCTTACCTACTCCGTTGACACCGATCACAAGGATCACGGATTTCCGGTTCTCAAACTCATATTCTGTGCTTTCTACCTGCATCTGTTTTTTGATGCTGTCGATCAGAAGCTGTTTGCACTGGGACGGCTCCTTGATATGCTGCTCAGCAACCTGCTCCTTTAAATGCTCCAGAATGGAGGTGGTTGCGTTAATGCCGATATCTCCCATGATCAGGATCTCTTCCAGTTCTTCATAAAAATCATCATCAATACTGGAAAAACCGCTGAAAATGGAATCAAAGCCGGCAACGATATTGTCTCGCGTTTTGGTAAGTCCGCTTACCAGACGTTTAAAAAACCCTTTTTTTTCTTCTGCCATACTGATTCATCCCCTCTGCTACTGGGTAAGCTGGTTCTCTACTAAATCTACGGATACCAGCGTGGATACCCCTTTTTCCTGCATGGTAATTCCATAAAGCCTGTCTGCTGCATTCATGGTACCACGTCTATGTGTTATTATAATAAATTGTGTGTTCTTCGTCAACTTCTGAAGATATCGCGCAAAACGTCCTACATTGGAATCATCCAGTGCAGCCTCGATCTCATCCAGAAGACAGAATGGTGAAGGCTTCAGATTCTGGATAGCAAAAAGAAGTGCAATGGCTGTCAGTGCTTTTTCTCCACCGGAAAGCTGCATCATATTCTGAAGTTTTTTTCCGGGCGGCTGGGAAATGATCCGGATCCCTGCCTCAAGGATATCCTCGTCTTCCGCAAGTTCCAGAGTTCCCCGGCCTCCGCCGAACAGTTCTTTGAAGGCTTTATCAAATTCTTTCTGGATCTCTCCGAATTTTTCGCTAAACTGCTTCCGCATGCCCTCATCCAACTCCTGGATGATCTGTTCCAGCGTTTTTTCCGCTTCCAAAAGATCGTTGTACTGACCGCTTAAGAACGTATGCCGTTCCAGAAGTTCTTTGTAATCCTCAATGGCATTGACGTTGACAGAGCCAAGAGCTCGGATCTCGTCCTTTAATTTATGGATCTGCTGCTTCATCACATGCCTGTCATTCATTTCTTCTTTCCTGTACTGCAAGGCATTATTCGGAGTGATCTCGTATTCTTCCCACATATAGGAAATCCTTGCTTCCCGGTTCTCTTCGATCTTTTCTGCCTGAGTCTTCAGTCGGAAGCATTCTTTGTCCAGAAGACTGATCTGGCCAGACAGCTCATCACGCTTTTCAAAAAACTCCTTATGGCTTTTTGTGCGCTCTTCCTTTTCCTGCTGCCATTTTTCCAGCTGTTTTGCAGCCACCTCTTCTTTTGCGGCAAAGCCTTGGATCTCCTTACGGACCTTGTCGATCGTCTTTCTCTTTTCTGCAGTTTCCTGGCTGCCTTTTTCCAGAGAATCCAGAATTTCTTCCCTCTCTTTCGAAAGAACTTCGATCTCCTCTTTCAGACGCCGCAGATTTTCCTTTATGAAGCTTTCCTTCTGCTGGGATGCAGATGCGTCAAGACGGATCCTTTCCAGCTTCTCTGAAGTCTCCGCTTCGTCCTTTTTCCAGTCCTCCAGCTCCTTCTGCCGGGTCTCGATAAACGTTTCCAGCTCTTCCTCATCCCTTTTGGATGCTTCAAGTTCCTGCGTGATCTTTATGTTATCTGCCTGCATGTCTCTTGCCTGAAGACGGATCTCCTCCTGCTCCCTCTCGATTCTGGTATAACCGCCGCGGATCTCCTCCGCTTTTTTCTCCAGCTGTTCAATGTTCAACCTGGCTGTATTCTGCTGAATGGATTGTTCCTGAAATTTCTGCTGCAGCGCCGCCACAGTATCACGCATCTCATTTCTTCTGCTGCGGTTATCTTCCATGGACTGTCGGATCTCATTATACCCGGCTGCCAGCTCTTTTACCTTCTTTTCCAGTTCCTCGATCTCACGACGACGCCCAAGAAGATTGCTGTTGTTCTTAAAAGCTCCACCGGTCATGGAACCGCCTGGACTTAAGGATTCTCCCTCCAACGTTACCATACGGATACTGTGTCGGTATTTTCTGGCAATGGCAATAGCATGATCGATATGATCCACCACCAGCACTCTGCCAAGAAGATATCCGATCAGACCGTCATATTCCTTCTCTGCAGTTACCAGGCCACTGGCAAGACCAATAGCTCCCGGTTCGTTCAAAGCACCTCTCTGATTAAACTCGCCTCTTGAAGAAATGCTGTTTAACGGGAGAAAAGTCGCACGACCATACCGGTTTTTCTTCAGGAATTCGATCATCTGCTTAGCAGTCTGCTCGTTATCCGTAACGATATTCTGAATACTTCCGCCAAGAGCTGTCTCAATAGCAATCTCATAATTTTTTTCAACGTGAATGATATCCGCCACTACGCCACGGATCCCAGGAACATGATTCTTCTGTTCCATGACACGGCGGATACTGTTTCCATATCCGTCATAACGTTCTGTGATATTGCGGAGGGATTCCAGTCTGGATGCCTCTCTATGATAGGACGTCTGTTCCTTTTCCAGCTGTGTATTCTGCTGTTTAAGGGTTTCCTGGATGGCATGTATCTCTTTTGTAAGACGGCTGCCTTCTTCTCTGGTTTCCTGAATGGCCTTCGTGATAGTGTCGTATTCCTTCTGTGCCTGATCGATTGCTGACTGCTGCTCCTCTTCCTGGGTTTTCAGGGAAAGGATCCTCTGACTGATTCCTGCTTTCCGGATATCCAGCTGCTCCTTCATGGCATCAAAACGCTGTGCCTTACCTTTGGTGTTTGCACGGGAATTAAGGATCTCAATGATCTCATTCTTACCATCTTCCACTGCCTGGGTGCATTCTTCGATGCTACTCTGGATATTGTCCATTTTTTTCTGCTCGTCAGCAAGTTTTCTGTCGATCTCCCGTAAATTTGCCTGAAGATCTGCTTTTTGCTCTTCCAGAGCCTCCTGGTCTGCAGATTTTTTCTCCGTATCTTCCTGAACTGCTAAAAGACGGCTGCGATAATGACTGTCATTCTGCTCTCCTGCCAGGATCTGTTCATGAAGAACATTGATCTCACCGGACAGCTGTTGTTTACGGATAGCACGATCCCGGCTTTCTTCCCGCAACGCCTCCATCCGCTCATTCAGCTCTTCCAGTATTTTTTCCAGACGTTCATATTCATCCTTGGTACGACTATGAGCATCCTGGGCTTCTTTTAACTGATTTTCTGCGATCCTGGTTTTTTCTTCCAGCTCGCGGATCAGATTTCCGGTGTGTTCATATTCCAGGAGGAACATATTTATATCCAGCTCTTTCAGATTTTCTCTTTTTGCCAGATATATTTTTGCAGTCTCAGACTGACGTTCCAGCGGTTCCAGCTGCTTGGTCAGCTCACTTAAGATGTCCGTGACACGGACCAGATTCTGTTGTTCTTCCTCAAGCTTCTTCAGTGTGGTATTTTTTCGTCTTTTAAATTTAACGATCCCGGCTGCCTCGTCAAAAAGCTCTCGGCGTTCTTCGGGTTTTCCACTTAAGATCTTATCGATCTGACCCTGTCCGATGATGGAATATCCTTCTTTTCCGATACCGGTATCATAGAACATCTCATTGATGTCCTTTAAACGACAGGAGCTGCCGTTGATGCGGTATTCGCTCTCACCGGAACGATACAGTCTTCTGGTAACGGTTACTTCTTCAAAATCCACCGGGAGCTTGTGATCGCTGTTATCAAGTGTAATAGCCACGGACGCAAAGCTCAGAGGCTTGCGAAGCTCCGTTCCTGAAAAGATAACATCCTGCATATTCCCGCCTCGAAGCTGCTTAGCGCTCTGTTCTCCCAGAACCCAGCGGACTGCATCACCAACATTACTTTTTCCGCTGCCGTTGGGTCCTACGATGCCGGTGATCCCGTTATGAAATTCAAAATTTATTTTCTGTGCAAAGGATTTAAATCCCTGCACCTCTATATTTTTCAGATACATTGGCCACCTGCTGTTATTTTATACTGCGTATTGCCTCTAGGGCTGCAGCCTGTTCTGCTGCCTTTTTTGTATGGCCGGTTCCGGTTCCCATACTTTTTCCATTGATCAGCGCCTCCACAGTAAAGCTCTTGCTGTGGTCCGGTCCCTCTTCTTTCAGAAGACGATATTCCACCGGATGATTTCCGCCTTCCTGTACCATTTCCTGAAGCACTGTCTTGCTGTCATAAAAAATCCTCTTATCCTCCAGATCGTTCAGGATAAATTTCATAACAAAAGCCTGTGCCGGTTCAAATCCACCGTCCAGATACATAGCCCCGATCAGAGATTCCAGGGCATCAGAAACGATGGAATCTCTTTTACGACCGCCCATCATTTCCTCACCTCTTCCAAGGAGGATAAACTCCGGAAGCCCGAATTCTCTTGCACAGTAGGCAAGACTCTTTTCACATACCATGCTGGCACGTTTCTTGGTCAACTCACCTTCCTGATTATTTCGGAATTTTTTGTACAGGAAATCACTGCTGATCAGCTCCAGCACCGCATCTCCAAGAAACTCCAGACGCTCATTGCATCCAAGCTTTCCAAGGTGTTTTTCGTTGGCATAGGAGCTGTGTGTCATTGCCTGCTCCAGTAAAGATTTTGCGGTAAACTGGTATCCGATAGTCTGCTCCAGCTTTTTTAAATTATTTTCCATTTCTTCTTCCCTTCGTTACCCGGCGAAGAGTCTCCACTGCATCGCCGACAGTAACGATCTCCTCGGCTTCCTCCGGGGCGATACGAACATCAAAAGTTTCCTCCAGATCAATAAGAATCTGAAAAAAATCCAGAGAATCCACTCCCAGATCATCCACAAAGGTAGTTTTTTCTGTAATGGCATCCATATTTCTTCCCAGAGTATTTTCGATGATGGTCTTCAGCATTTCCAGTTCCACGACTGTTCGCCTCCTGTTCTGTCTGTAATATTTCCGGCAATCCCGGTTTTATTTTTTTTCGCTTTTTTCTTCCGCCTGTGCTTTCTGCTCAGCTGCTATAAACTCCTCGATCTTTTCATTGATCTTCTCTTCCTTAAACTGCTCGCACTGAAAGATCGCATGACGGATTTCTACGCTTCTGGCACTTCCGTGGCTTTTGACCACAAGACCTTTCAGACCAAGAAGCGGTGCTCCGCCATATTCACTGGCATCAAATGATTTTAAGGTTTCCTTAAGAGCAGGTTTTACCATCAGAGCTCCCATTTTACTGCGAATGTTTGTCATCATACCTTTTTTGATCATAGATATCAGAGTAGCTCCAACACCTTCATAAAGCTTGAGGATCACATTTCCTACAAAAGCTTCACAGACTACTACATCTGCATAACCTGACGGGATATCTCTCGCCTCAATACTTCCGATGAAATTGATATCCTTACATGCTTTTAACAGAGGGAAGGTAGCCTTTACCAGCGCATTGCCCTTTTCTTCCTCAGCACCGTTATTAACGATAGCAACTCTTGGTTTCTTAATACCCACTACATTTTCCATATAGATGGAACCCATCTGCGCAAACTGTACCAGATGATCTGGTCTCGCATCTACATTGGCACCACAGTCGATCAGAAGGGAAACGCCCTTTGCCGTAGGGATCAGCGGAGCAAGAGGTGGTCTCCGGATCCCTTTGATCCTGCCTACGATCACCTGGCCTCCTACCAGTACCGCACCGGTGCTTCCGGAGGAAACAAAGGCATCGGCCTCCTGTTTTTTTACAAGATTTAATCCCACTACAATAGAGGAATCTTTCTTTTTCTGGATAGCCATGACCGGAGGTTCCGCAGTCTCGATCACCTGAGACGCATGCACCACACGGATCCTGTCCTTAAGATAATCCGGGTATTTCCGAAGCTCTGCTTCGATCACATCCTGTACTCCTGTAAGGATGACCTGGATGTTCTCTTTTTCTTTCACAGCTTCCACCGCGGCTTTTACCGGTTCCTCGGGAGCATTGTCACCACCCATTGCATCTACAACGACTTTTACCATTTCTGACATATGTTGTCCTTTCTCTGTCCGAAATCTTTTCGGAATGCATATGGTACACTGTAGTGAAAATCCTCATACACATCCGTATAAGGATTTTCATTGCAGAGTACCAAAAGTTAAGCGGATATTCGAAATCCGCATTCGCTACCTACTCATAACCGAATAACTGCTTTGCAGTTTATCCGGTTAACGTACCGTTATTTATGATACTAGAGTTTTGCCTGTGAAGTCAATATCTTTTACTCTTTCTGATTTTCAATCTGTTCTGCAAGATCATTTAAATATACCCAGCGATCCATTTTTTCGTCCAGCTTCTGCTGGATTTCCTGCTGCTCGTCGGAAAGCTCCCTGAGTTTTCCCGCATTTGTGGCATTGGCAGCCATCTCTTTGTCAATCTGCTCCAGACGTTCTTCCAATGCTGCGATGTCATCGTCAATAGTGTCAAATTCTTTCTGTTCTTTATAGGTAAATTTCAGTTTCTGTTTCCGGTTCTGTTTCCAGGTATCTGCAGCGGATTTCTTTTTCTCAGGCTCGGCTGTTTCTCCCTGTACTGTACCGCCATTCATATCTGAACGTGTTTCCAGAGACTGTCCCTTTCTTTCCTTTGCTTCCAGATAATCCGTATAACCGCCCTCATACTGGACAAGCCGGCCATCTCCCTCAAATGCCATAATACGGTTCACCACATTATCCAGGAAATAGCGGTCATGGGACACCGTGATCACGATGCCGGAAAAAGAATCCAGATAGTCCTCAAGAATGGTCATGGTGGGAATATCAAGATCATTTCCGGGCTCATCAAGAAGAAGAACATTTGGCGCCTCCATCAGAACCTTCAAAAGATACAGTCTTCGCTTCTCACCTCCGGAAAGCTTCTCCACCGGAGTGTACTGCATGGCCGGATCAAAAAGAAATCTCTCAAGCATCTGGGAAGCTGTGATCCTTCCTTCTTTTGTCGGAACATATTCCGCCACCTCACGGATATAATCGATCACCCGCTGTCTTCCATCCATATCCGGAACGTTTTGGGCAAGATACCCGATACGGATCGTTTCTCCGATCTGAATCTCTCCGGAATCCGGCAAGATCAGTCCATCTGCCATTTTAAGAAGTGTGGACTTACCGCAGCCATTTGGTCCGATGATCCCGAGACGCTGATCACGGAGAACAATATGATCAAAATCATTGATCAAAAGACGACCTTCGATGGTTTTACTTACATGATGAAACTCTATGGTTTTCTTTCCCATACGGGTCTCAATGGAATCCATTTCCACATTCTGCTCTTTCAGCGGGGTTTTTCCCGCCTTCAGTGCTTCCAAACGGTCAAGCCTTGCTCTCTGTTTTGTACTTCTGGCACGACAGCCTCTTGCTGCCCATTCCAGTTCCATCCGAAGTACACTGCGGCGCTTCCGGTCACTGGCAAGCTCCATTTCTTCTCTCTGCGCCTTCAGCTCCAGAAATCTGGAATAATCTCCTGCATAGGAATATAATTTTCCGTGGCTGATCTCCAGGATCCGGTTTGCCACACGATCCAGGAAATAACGGTCATGAGTGACCATGATCACCGTCCCACGAAAATTCCGGAGAAAATCTTCAAGCCATATGACCATTTCTCCGTCTAGATGGTTGGTAGGCTCATCCAGGATCAGAATGTCAGCCGGATTTAAAAGCATCCTTGCCAGCGCCACTCTTTTCTTTTCACCACCGGAAAGATTATCCATATTGATATTCTGATCGGTAATACCAAGTGTATTCAGCATGCGTCTGGCCTCACTTTCGGTACTCCAGTCCTTCTGCCATTTGCCTTCTGCCACATAGTCCAGAATGGTCATATGCTGCGGAAATTCCGGAGTCTGGGGAAGCCAGCTGATCCGGATCCCGTTCTGGGTGATCACCTGCCCTTCGTCCGGTTCTTCCTCTCCAGCGATCACGCGGAGCAAAGTAGTTTTACCGGTTCCGTTTACACCGATGATACCTATTTTTTCTCCCTGATCGATGCCGCAGGAGATATCATCAAATATCACCTTATCTCCAAAAATTTTGTGGATATGTTCTATATTAAGAATGTTCATGCGCATTTTCTCCGTTTTCTTCCAAAGTATATAAAAATCATTTCCATGATAGCGAATTTCCACGATTCCGTCAAGAATCACTGTTATGACAGGGGAAAGGGCTGTACCTCAAATCTGGAAGTACAGCCCTCTTGGGGGATTATTTTTTATCTGGATCTTGGTCAACAGTTTCTGGTGTCGCCAGCTGCTGCCCTTATTTTTCGTATATCCACCGCCTTTCGTATCTTCTGACGCTATTGTAAAAAAATTATCAGGAAATGACAACAGACCTGTGACAAAATGACAGTTTCCATGAAATATGACATTTTTTGTGTTAAATATCTGCTAAAAGCACGTTCATTCCTGATAATTTTCTACACAATACGTCATTTCAGGCAAAAATCCGATATTGGATATACACAAAAGTTATGATATACTATTTTTACTACTCTTTTATAAACCGGAGGTTATATTATTTTGAATATTGCAATTATTGATGACATCTCAACGGATGCAGAAGCCCTGAAGAATATCGCTGTTTCCTATTTTGAGAAAAAACAGATCCGGGCAGAAATCTGTCATTTTTTCAGCGCAGAAGAATTTTTTGAAGATTATCAGCCCGGAAAATTTCAGATCCTGTTCCTTGATATTTATATGGACGGAATGACAGGTATGGAAGCTGCGCGCAGGATCCGAAGACAGTCCGATAACTGCATCCTTGTTTTTGTCACTACCAGCAGTGATTTCGCTGTGGAAAGCTATGATGTAGGAGCCTCCTATTATCTTCTGAAACCATTTCAGCCAGAAAAACTCTGTTCCATTCTGGATTCCTTTCAATCCAGACATTTACTGGCATCCCGTTACATTGAAGTCGTTTCTGACCGGGTTCCCATCCGGGTCCCTCTGCGCAGTATTTTATATGCAGATACATTCCGAAATGCAGTGTGCCTTCATACCGACGCCGGTCCGGTCCGTTCTTATCTTACCTTTCACAAATTTGAGGAGCAGATCCGGGACTGTCCTAATTTTCTCTCCTGTTATCGTGGCTGTGTCGTTAATATGGACCGTATACAGGAAGCTTCTGAAGAAGGCTTCCTTCTGGACAACGGAGAGGTCGTCCAGATCCGGAAACGTGGCTCTTCTGCTATCCGTAAAGCCTATCTTCAGTATCTCTTTGCGTCAGATGAAGAAATATCTCAGCTTTAAAAATGCCATTTTCAGACTGAAAGTCCGCAAACCCTCCATAACGTGCCGCAATTTCCATGATCGACGCAGTTCCGATCCCCTGTCCGGAATGCTTACCTGAAAAAAATCCTGTTTTATTTCTGCGTAAGGGATCTGTGCAGCTGTTCTCTTCTTTTATAAGAAGTTTATTACTTCTGGTACGGATCTGTACACGGACAAATCTGGAACTGCCTTTCGGACAAAGCTGTGCCGCTTCTATGGCATTTTCCAGAAGATTTCCAAAGAGACGACAAAAATCTGTATCCTGGATCCCTGTTTTTTCCGGTGCCTCTACCTGACACTGAAAAACGATCCCGTTTTTTCTGCATAGTTCTTCATAATAATGTAAGATCGCATCGGCAATCTGATTTTTACAGTAAGAATGATAGGGCAAACGTTCCTGAAATTCACGGGTATACCGGCAAAGGTATTTCTGCATTTCTCCATACTGCTCACGTTCCAGTAATACAGACAGAACACGAAGGTGCTGACGCATATCATGACGGACACGGCTGGTTTCTTCCATCTGTTCTTTTAATCGGTCGTAATGATTTTTCTGGGCAAGGAGACGAAGTTCAGTCTGATGACTGTATACCTCATAAGTCAGACGGATCTTATATGCTTCTGACAGGTCTCTCCACAGAACACAGCCAAACGCAGCTGTCAGTATCAGCCCACCTGTCTCCGGGAAACTTCCTCCCAAAATCGGCTCATAAAGATACCCTATCCGATCTGCCACAAGTGAACAGGCATAAATCGTTGTTCCCACCAAAACGATCTTTCCATATCTGCAATCTGTTTCTCCAAAAGTATTGAGCAGCATATAGATCGCTGCCACCCATTTGACTGCCTCACTGATCCAGACAACATCATAAAGAAGCCTGGCTGAAGGAAGTATATCCGCAAAAATCTCCAGAAAGAAAGCTACTACGATCCAGAGATCGATC
This sequence comes from Blautia massiliensis (ex Liu et al. 2021), assembly GCF_052064225.1. Classification (NCBI taxonomy): domain Bacteria; kingdom Bacillati; phylum Bacillota; class Clostridia; order Lachnospirales; family Lachnospiraceae; genus Blautia; species Blautia massiliensis (ex Liu et al. 2021). The sequence goes on from NZ_JBQHWA010000015.1 coordinate 28,419, forward strand.
AAAAGAAACAGATATATGCCCCTTTTTTTTCCTATAATACAATCCTCAAGCCGGATCATGCAGGAAAGGATCAGATAATAGATCATAGTTTCCAGGGCATACCAGGGCTTTGTGGGAAGAAGAAAAAAATTATGTACCAGGGAGCATAACGAATATCCTGCCACACAGAGACAGACCAGATTAAAAATAGCAAATTCTTTTGTTCTGGTTCTGACATGTACCATAAGAGTCCCAAACATGATACAGATACAGAATGCAATGGCACAGCCGCTTCCGAGTACCCGCAGTCCTCTCTGTATGCTTACACGGACCGGAGATCCCAAAACCGGAATAGCCTGGATTCCGGATCTGATATGGCTTTTGTCTGCTACTGCTATGACAATCTCCACAACCCCGGATCCCTGAAACGTAAAAACACGGTTCATGACCCGGTCCATATAGGTTTTTTCGTCAGGATCCCCCACTTCCCCGGCCAGTTCTCCATTGATATAGATTCGGTATGCGGAAAAAACCTCCGCCATAGATATAGCCCAGATTTTTTCCTCTTCGGGCAGGATCAGAAACATCCGGTATGTCCCACATCCATACGTAGAAGCCTCTTCATTCCCCAGTTCCATTTCATTACGCTCTCCGATCGAAATATAACAACTGTAATATCCTGGATCCTTTTTCAGCATCTCAGGTGTAAGCAGCTTTCCCGGAAAATATTGCCATTCCCTGGCAAGATAATGTAGCTTTGCCGCCGCATCTTTATCATCCAGACAAAGGATTCCCTGAATGGGCTGCTCGCCTTTCGCTGTATATTCATTATTTATGAGATACATCATAAAAAAAGCAGTCATAGATAACACCACAGTAAGTCCAAAGATCAGGGTCCATTGCCTACTTTTCTCCTTTATGACTGTCACCTCGCTTTCCGGATCTGCTTCGGATTCCTACGATCAGCACTGTTATCATTGTTGCTGTCGTCAGGACTGCCACTGCAAAAGGATTCTCTTCTATATCATCATCTATTTTCCGACCTCTTACGCAGAAGATTCCTGTCTCGTCCGTGTCAACGATCAGAAGATCCTGCTTTTTATCCAGGAATGTCTTTAGTTTTCTTCCTCGGGAATCCGTAATTTCCATAGTTTCCGGATCTCCGTTGGGAAACATCTCTTTTACCGGTATCATGATCCGGCTCCCCGGAATATCCGTGATCTTATGAGTGCCTTTATAGATCTTTATTTCATATGAATGATTGGAAACCTTTTGTACCAGTGCCTGTATTGTACCATTCTCTGCTACCTTCCAACTTTGTGCCACAGAAGCAGGGATACGAAGACTGATTCCTTCTTTTTCAAAATTTATATCTCCCATATATTTCAGGATAAGATCCAGACGTTTTCCACTGATCACAGTCCATTTTTCAGTAACAACTTCTGTTACCTTTCTGGCCGGCTGCTGTCCTTCCGGATCAATATTCAAAATATTTTTCATTGCTGCCGAAAAAAGGACTTTTTCTTTTCCAGAAATATTGAATATCCATGCAAAATCTGACATCTGCGCTTCGGGTTCAGCCCGTACAGTTCTCGCGCTATAAATCATACCGACACACAGTGCAATAACTTCAAGTATCAACCAAAAACCATATCGTATTGTTTTTTGCAGATTATGCATATCTGGTCATCCCCATTACATATGTTTCATCTATCTGCATCCAGAATACCTCTTTTTCAGCTTTCAGGCAATCAAATCTATACGTAATAAATCGACATCTTTCGAACAAAACAAAGGTGCTGATCACTACTATTGCACAGAATCAGCACCTTTTCATATATCGTTATTTCTTTTTCTGCATACCTGGAAATCGCCGAAAATAATAGATGACAAACAGTACCGCAGTAATTATCCAGGACACCGGATAACTGAGCATGATACTTTCGATCCCCGGATGAGATCTTACAAAAGCAAACAACCAGATGATACGTAAAAGACAGACTCCTCCACAGGTCAGGATCATCGGAACCAGTACTCTTCCGGCACCGCGCAGCGCTCCGGAAAGAATTCCGATCACAACATAAATGGCATAGGAGGGAATCAGGAAACGGATCATATGCACCCCAATGTCTACAACCACCTGATCGGTTGTAAACAAATGGTAGATCGGATTTGCGAACAGGATAAGTGCTCCGCTTACAATAAACGCTGAAATGTATGACATCACCATACAGACGCGGACACTTTTTCGCATGCGGTGGTATTTTCCGGCACCATAATTCTGTCCCACAAAGGTGGTAATTGAGATGGCAAAAGCATTGCATACCATCCAGAACACCGCATCAATCTTTCCCATAGTTCCCCAGGCTGCCACTGTGTCAGTCCCCAGTTCATTGACAAAAATCTGAATGGTGAGATTGGCAATATTATACATCACCGATTCCAGTCCTGCCGGAAGTCCAATCCTGAGAACTGCCCCCAAAGACCGGAGATCAAAACGGATCTCATGAAATTCCAGACGATAAATATCCTCTGCGCGCATCAGGAACCAGGTTACAAGGATGGCACTGACTGCCTGGCAGCTGACTGTTGCAAGTGCAACACCGAGGACTCCCATATGGAAGATCACTACAAATACAACATCCAGCAAAATATTCAACAAACAGGTAATGATCAGCACATAGAGCGGTCTTTTGGAATCCCCCACTGCTCTTAAGATACTGGATACCATGTTGTAGACCAGATTGAAAAATGTTCCCGCAAAATAGATATGCAGGTACAGCACAGAATCGGGAATTACTTCTGCCGGTGTTTTCATCAGGTGAAGGATCGGCTCAGCCAGGATAAAACCTGCTGTTCCCACAATAATACTGGCAGCCAGGCAGAAGATCATGGATGTGTGAAGTGCTTTTTTAAGGTTTTTGTGGTCTTTCGCTCCGTAAAACTGAGAAATCACTACAGACGCACCGGAACATAAACCTACAAAAAAACCTACGATGAGATTCACGATCATACTGGATGAGCCTCCTACTGCTGCCAATGCTTCTTTTCCCACAAAGCGGCCTACTACAACTGTATCGGCAGTATTGTAGATCTGCTGGAACAGAGTTCCAAACAAGATCGGAAAAAAGAATATCAGAAGCTGCTTCCAGATCACACCCTCTGTGATCTGGTTCACGGCGGTATTTTTCTGATTCTTGTTCTGTTTCATATTTTTTTATTTCCCCCCAGAGTATAAAAAAAGCCGGTATACTTATCTCAGCATACCAGACTCTTTTCGCATCATATATTGACTGTCTAATTAAAATTAGTCCTCAACTTTGATGATTTCCTTCTTATTGTAGCTTCCGCAAGCTTTGCAAACTCTGTGTGGCATCATAAGTGCTCCACATTTGCTACATTTAACAAGGTTCATAGCGCTCATTTTCCAGTTCGCTCTTCTCTTGTCACGTCTAGCTTTGGAAGATTTGTTCTTAGGACAAATGGACATAGGTTACACCTCCTTAAATTTACTGAATATATCACTGATAGCTGCCATGCGGGGATCCTTAGGCTCCTCCTTGCATCCGCAGGGACCTTCGTTCAGGTTCTTCCCGCAGCGGCTGCAGATACCTTTACAGTCTTCTTTACATAAGACCTTTAAAGGCCAGCATATCAATACCTCAAGATAGACCAACCGGTCCACATCCAGGTTCATACCTGTGAGATAGCTGCTTTCATCCAGATCATTGACACGCTCTTCATCAGAAAGCTTCATATCGAGCTTCTTCTTAAATTCCAGCGGTATCTCGACGGCTACTGTCTCAAGACAGCGGTCACAGGGAATACCCACTGTGATCTTACCGGTTCCAGTAAGCTCAAGAACCTTATCACCGGTATTGGTGATCGTAAGCTCTACCGGTTCCTTCGCAAGTACCGGAAAACTTCCCATCTGAAAATCAATCTTCTCCAGTTCAGGAGCAACTGATTCCTGGATCGTCTTGCCATCACAGGAAGAAATGTCTAATAAATGAATCTGCATAAGTCTCTCCTATCCACACTCAATCCATTATACATATGGTCTTGTGATTTGTCAACGTTATTTTCGGGAAAATATTACATTTTTTTAATTTTTTGTTACTGTTGGCTTAATCAGAAATTCGGGGTAAATTACGGGGGTGGACCTTTAATTGTCCGCCCCCCGAATGTATACTGCTGATCCACAGTAATATATAATTCTGCCTGATTACCGATCATGCCCGAACGGTTCTGTACCGGTACTGAAACAGCTGATTATACCAGTGCTACAGTCTCACGGCAGATTGCAAGCTCCTCGTTTGTCGGGATAACTGCAACCTTAACCTTGGAATCCGGTGTGGAAATCACGATTTCCTCGCCACGATGTCCATTAGCATCTTTGTCAAGTGTTACGCCAAGGTATCCGAGATAGCTGACAACCTTCTCACGTACCGGGATCGCATTCTCACCGATACCTGCTGTGAAGACGATCGCGTCAACACCATTCATTGCTGCAACATATCCGCCTACGAATTTAGCGATGCCATAGCAGAGAACGTCGATGGCATTAGCTGCATCCTCGTTTCCGCCTTCAGCTGCCTCGTTGAGGTCACGGAAGTCGCTGGAAAGTCCGCCGGAAAGTCCGAGAAGACCAGATTTCTTGTTGAGTACGTTCATAACGCCCTCAATGTCCAGGTTCTCTTTCTTAGCAATGAACTCCATGATAGCCGGATCGATGTTACCGGAACGAGTTCCCATAACAACACCTTCAAGTGGTGTAAGACCCATTGTTGTATCTACACATTTGCCATTTACAACTGCGCTGATGGAAGATCCGTTTCCAAGGTGGCAGACGATAACTTTGGAGTTGTCTTTGTCAAGGCCAAGGAAATCAACAGCTCTCTTGGATACGAAGCTGTGGGATGTTCCGTGGAAACCGTATCTTCTTACTTTATATTTCTTGTAGAAGTCAAGCGGAAGTCCATAGAGATATGCTTTAGCAGGCATTGTCTGATGGAAAGCGGTATCAAATACGCCTACCTGCGGTACGCCTGGCATAAGCTCTGCACATACACGGATACCAATGAGGTTAGCCGGGTTGTGGAGCGGTGCAAGGTCATTGCACTCTTCTACTGCTTTGATCATCTCGTCTGTGATCACTGCGGAAGAAGCAAATTTCTCGCCTCCGTGTACGACACGATGTCCGATCGCATTAACCTCTTTAAGGCTTCCGATCGCACCTGTCTTATCGTTTGTAAGAGCATCCAGTACCATCTGGATTGCTTCTTTATGTGTTGGCATAGCTGCCTCTGTGATCTCTTTGTCACATCCGGCTTTCTGGTATACCAGTCTTCCGTCGATACCGATTCTCTCGCAGAGACCCTTTGCAAGTACATTCTCTGTCTCAGAATCGATTAACTGATATTTTAATGAAGAACTTCCACAGTTGATAACTAATACGTTCATGATTTAACTCTCCTGATCTTTTAATAATTATTTATCCTCTGCCTGGCACTGTACTGCTGTGATCGCTACAACACCTACGATATCATCTGCAGAGCATCCGCGAGACAGGTCGTTTACAGGTTTTGCGATACCCTGTGTAACAGGTCCGTATGCTTCTGCTTTACCAAGACGCTGAGCAAGCTTGTATCCGATGTTACCTGCATCAAGGTCAGGGAATACCAGTACATTAGCTTTACCTGCTACTTCGCTTCCCGGTGCTTTGGATGCGCCTACGCTTGGAACAATAGCTGCATCAAGCTGGAACTCTCCGTCAAGTTTAAGCTCCGGATGCTCCTCTTTGGCAATTCTTGTAGCTTCTACGACTTTATCTACGTCAGGATGCTTTGCACTTCCCTTAGTGGAGTGGGAAAGCATAGCTACGATCGGCTCCTCCTGAACAAGGAGCTTGAAGGACTCAGCAGAAGATGCTGCGATCGCAGAAAGCTCATCCGGAGTCGGGTTCTGGTTCAGACCGGAATCAGCAAATACGAATGCACCGTTTGCACCATACTCGCAATCAGGAACAACGATCAGGAAGAATGCGGATACAAGCTTGGTTCCCGGTTTTGTCTTCAGGATCTGAAGGCATGGACGAAGTGTATCTGCTGTAGAATGGCATGCACCGGATACCATACCGTCTGCATCCCCCATCTTAACCATCATTACGCCATAGTATGGGTACTGAGTATGAAGGATCTCTTTCGCTTTCTCAGGTGTCATTCCCTTCTTTGCTCTCAGCTCTACAAATTTATCAATATATGCCTGAGTTCTGTCAGATTTCTCCGGATCTACGATCTGTGCACCGGAAATATCAAAGCCGCCCTCTGCAGCTTTCTTGTTGATCTCTTCCTCATTACCGATGAGGATGATCTTTGCAACTCCCTCTTTCAGAATCTTGTCAGTTGCCTCAAGAGTTCTCATATCCTCTGTCTCTGGCAGTACAATTGTTTTTACGCTTTCTTTTGCTCTTTTTTTAAGCAGTTCAACAAATCCCATGATTAAATGGCTCCTTTCTTGATGTAACAAAAACGCTAGTGTCTGTTCGGGCACTACACTATGTTTATTATACCCCCTTACCCTTTTCTTTTCAAGCGTTTCATTGTCAGAAAATGGCTATACTGCGTATTTTTTGAAGTGCAATTGTTACTGTTTATCGACAATGTTCTGCGATGTGTTTTTTGTGGATAAAGATCACAGATGGCCCGAGGATTTCGGCGCATGATCATAAATTTGCGTAATTTCTGTATCTCACAAAGGGTGTTGCCGGACCCAGAGCGGACAGCAGCATTCGGGTTTATGGCAGCAAAAACAGATTTCGAATGCCGCTTAACTTTTTACATTGCTTATGTTAAAATAGCACCATTATAATTTTCAGAAACGGCAGGTACTTTTTTATATGAAAGTTGTTGGAATCATTGCAGAATATAACCCATTTCACAAAGGTCACGAATACCAGATCCGCTATGCCCGGGAGATCCTTGGTGCTGATTATATTGTGATCGCCATGAGCGGGGATTTTGTCCAAAGAGGGGCTCCTGCCCTTATGGAAAAACATCTCCGGGCTGAGATGGCTCTTCTCGGAGGCGCCGATCTGATCCTGGAAATGCCGGTACGGACAGCAACGGCCAGTGCGGAAGGATTTGCCGCAGGTGGCGTAAGCCTTCTTGACGGGCTTGGTGTTGTAGATGAGCTATGTTTCGGAAGTGAATGCGGAGATACAGAGACTCTTATGAATATTGCACAGATTCTTGTAAAGGAACCGTTTGAATACCGCAAACTCCTTCAGCAGAATCTTCGTACCGGAATGAGTTTTCCTGCTGCAAGAAGCAGTGCTTTGATCCGTTACATGCGAGAAAAAGCCACTTCCGTGCATAACACATTCGGCGTTTCATCAGAACATATTGAACTCATTCTTTCTTCTCCCAATAACATCCTGGGAATCGAATACTGCAAAGCGCTTCTCCGTCTTAACAGCCGTATCCTTCCTCATGCACTTTTAAGAAAGGGAAGTGGTTATCATGATACGGATTTTTCTCTTCTTTCCGACGAAGAATTTCCCTCTGCTTCCGGCATCCGGAGCCTTATGAAAAAATCCCAAGGAACTGTGCAGTCTGCTGATCTTTCCCGGTTGATCCCTTCTGCTTCCCTTCCCGGATTCCTGGATTCTCTCAAAAAAGGAGCATGGCTTTCTGACTCAGCACTGGATCTTCCTCTGCATTACAAACTGCTTCTGGAATCCGAAGAAACTTTAAAAATGTATCCGGAGCTTTCGGATGCACTGATCCGGCGTATCCTAAAATCCCGAAATCAATATGAAGGTTTTTCCCAGTTTGCGGATCTTTTGAAAACACGGGATATTACCCGTTCTGCTATCTGCCGCAGCCTTGTCCGGATCTTTCTTGACCAAAAAACAAAAGCACCCGGACACATTCCCTATGCCCGGGTACTTGGCTTTCAAAAAAACAGCACTCCGCTTCTCAGCCAGATCAAGAAAAACTCATCGATCCCGCTGATCACCAAAGCCGCCGATGCATCTGCGATCCTCGATGAAACTGCGCTTCGACTTTTTAATGAAACCTGTGCGGCTTCCAATCTTTACGAAATGCTTCTCTGCCACAAAACAGGTCAGCCTTTCATCCACGAGATGAAAAAGCCGCTGCGGATCATTTAAGATCCACAGCGGCTTAAACGCTGATAAGTAATCTTTTCATGGCTTGAGATCGGATTTTGAACAACTTTCAGTTATTCAGTTTAATCCGCTTTTTCGGATCGCTTCCACTGCTTCCCGGATCTTCTCCGGCGGAAGTACCAGGGCGAAACGTACGTAGCCCTCTCCGTGGGGACCAAAGCTTGCTCCCGGAGTCACGATGACGCCGGCCTTTTCCATCAGTTCCATACAGAATGCCATGCTGTCGGTGCGGCCACCCGGGATCTTCGCCCAGACAAACATGGTGCCTTTTCCATTTGGAAGTTCCCATCCGATATCACGAAGTCCCTGGCAGAGAGCATCTCTTCTCTCCTGGTACTTCTGACACTGTTCTTTTACGCTGTCCAGCGGTCCCTGAAGTGCTGCAATAGCTGCTTTCTGAAGCGGCAGGAACATGCCGAAGTCGATCTGGCTTCTCAATTTGCGGAGCGCTGCGATCACATCCGGTCGGCCTACCAGAAAGCTAAGTCTTGCGCCCGTAACATTGAAGGATTTGGAAAGACTGAAAAATTCCACTCCAATATCTTTCGCTCCCGGAGTGGCCAAAAAACTTCCTCCAAATGCCCCGTCAAAAATAATATCGCTGTACGCATTATCATGAATGATCAGAATATCATATTTTTTCGCAAATTCCACGATTTCTTCGTAAAGTCCCGGAGTGGCAATGCTTCCTACCGGGTTGGACGGCAGGGATACTACCATATATTTAGCCTTATTCGCTATTTCTTCCGGAATTCCCTTTACATAGGGAAGAAAATCATGCTCTGCAACCAGCGGATAATAGTAAGGAACTGCTCCTGCCATCAGACTTCCTGCTGCAAATACGGGATAGCACGGATCCGGAAGAAGTACTGTATCTCCCTCATCACAAAGCGCCATGCCAAGATGCCCCATTCCTTCCTGACTTCCATAAACAGTCATTACCATGTCCGGTGTCAGTTCCACATCAAAACGTTTCTTATAATAAGTACAGACTACGTCCAGAAGCTCCGGCAGATCGCGGAGACTGTATTTCCAGTTGTTATCATCCATAGCTGCTTCCGCTACAGCTTTCTTGATATATTCCGGAGTCTTGAAATCCGGAGTTCCCACACTCATGTTATAGATCTTCATGCCCTGTGCTTCCAGCTCCATACGTCGGTTGTTCAGAGCAGCAAAAATTTCATCTCCAAATCGGTCCAGTCTTTTTGAAAACTGCATGTCATTCGTCCCTCTTCCATAATAAATTATTATCGTCGGTGCCTATAGGCACTCGCATTCCGCTCTGCTGCATATTCATAAACGAAATCGCAAAACGATTTTATATATTTTATCACGGTAACGTGACATACTCAAGAATTTTCATAAAAAAAAGAACCATCACCTGTGTAAAGCAGCTATTCATTTTCCACTTTACACATGATCGGTAACGGTTCTTCATTATTTATTCCGTTTATTCAGACAAAAGAATACGGTCATTATCCAAAGCCTTGCCCACTCCCGTTTTAAATTTCTCAAGAAGGCCATCCACGGTCATATCCTTCTTCTCTTCCCCTCCGATATCCAGCACGATATTGCCGGAGTCCATCATCAGGATACGGTTACCAAGATCAATTGCTGACTGCATATTGTGTGTGATCATCAGACAGGTCAGCTGATTTTCTTCCACGATCCGTCTGGTGAGATTAAGGACTTTCTCAGCAGTTCCCGGATCAAGGGCTGCAGTATGCTCATCCAGAAGAAGTAATTTCGGCGGATTCATGGTTGCCATCAAAAGCGTCAGCGCCTGTCTCTGTCCACCGGAAAGAAGACCTACCGGATGGCTCATCCGCTCTTCCAGCCCAATGTCCAGCTTCTTTAATTCCTCACGAAAACGCTCTTTTTCCTGCCGGGTCGTGCGGGAAAGCCACCCACCCTTGCCGGCTGCAAGTGCAAGATTCTCTTCGATCGTCATTCCCGGTGCAGTACCACGCATCGGATCCTGATAAAGACGTCCGATCTCTTTTGCGCGTGCATGCTGCGGCATAAATGTGATATCCCTGCCATCCAGCTCGATCGAACCGGCATCTGTAAGAAAATCACCGCAGATTGCATTAAAAAGTGTTGATTTTCCTGCACCATTGGAACCGATGATCGTAGCAAAGTCGCCTTTTTTCAGTTCCAGGGAAAGATCTGTGATCGCCTTTTTTTCGTTTACGGTTCCCGGATTAAATGCTTTTGAAATATGGCTGATTTTCAGCATGGATCATCTTCCTCCTTTTGTATGAGTCATTCTTCTTCGGATCTGCGGCCACTGTTTCTTAAGATATGGACCGGAAATTGCAAGAACAACGATCACAGAAGATACCAGCTTCAGCATAAATGCCGGCATGTTGAAACGAAGTGCAATGGTATATACAAGACGGAAAATAAAGGAACCAAGCACCATTCCCACCGCTCTCACAAAAATTCCTCCATGTCCGAGAAGGGTATCTCCGATCAGCAAGGATGCCAGTGCGATGGTGACCATACCCTGACCGATGTTGATATCTACGGATTTCTGTGACTGAGACAGAAGACATCCGGAAAGTGCGGTAAATGCATTTGCCACGCAAAGGCCGATCATCGTTGTAAAGACCGGATTGATGGAGGAAGATTTTACCATATCAGAATTATTTCCGGTTGCCCGGATCGCAAGGCCAAGTCTTGTTTTCAGAAAGAATACCAGAAATACGATCACGAGGATCACTGCGATGGCTGCAATGAGGATATCTTCCCTGCCTTTTAACGGTGTACCTGCAAGCGCATCCTTCATCATGGTAAATACTGTGGTCGTCCGATTCATATTGATCAGGGATGAGCCTCCCATAACTGCGATATTTACGGAATATAACGCCGTATTTACAATGATACCTGCAAGCAGGCTGTCTACTCCCAGCTTCGTCTGCAGGATAGCCGTTACAAATCCTGATGTAACACCTGCTGCCATGGCTGCCGCAATGGACAGAAACGGATGTCCGCTTACAGCAACTACGGCTCCTACAGCGGCCCCGAAGGTAAAGCAGCCATCTGTAGAAAGGTCGCAGACATTCAGCATGGAATAACTAAGGAACAAAGCAAGAACTGTCAGAGAACAGATCAGTCCAAGCTTCAGGGCAGTCTCCCCGAGGGAGAGCATAGTTGCAATCGTCACAGTGATTTCCTCCAATTGGATTTATTTCATAACTGCTCACAAAAGTGAGCGGTTAATTTATTTTGATTCTACTTCATCAAAGCTTTCTGCAGTTGTGATCTCATTTACCTGTGTGCAGAGAGGCTCAAATGCCTTCTTTACGGTATCGAAATCAAGTCCAAGTGCCTTGCAGGTTTCTGTATTAACTGTTGCAGTACCATTGTCAAAGGTTTCAACAGCTGTCTTAGACGGATCCGCATTATCTATCAGGATGTCAGCGATCATATCGGCTGTTTTCTGTCCCAGATTTGCATAATCAACACCATATCCTACAAAAGCACCATTTAATGCAAAGGAGTCGGCACCTGTGTAGTGCGGGATTCCTGCGTCGATGAATTTTTCATAAATAGAAAGTTCTGCTGTCATGATGGTGTTGTCCGTAGGTGTAAATACGGCATCCACACCGTCAGCGATCAGTGCATCTGCTGCGAGCTGGACTTCATCGGTAGTGGTTCCGGTACGCTCTACATATTCGATTCCCTCTTTATCCAGATAATCTTTTGCTTCCTGGATCGCTGTTGTGGAGGAATCCTGTCCGACATCATAGAGAAGACCGATCTTCTTTACATCCGGATTCTGTGCCTGGATCAGCTTCATGATAGAAGAAGTATCCAGGTAATCGCTGGTTCCTGTGATATTTGCACCAGGAGCATCCAGAGAATCTACAAGACCGGAGCCAACCGGATCAGATACTGCGGAGAAAACAACCGGTGTATCGCTTCCCTCTGTAGCGGACTGCATACGCATTGCCACCGGTGTAGCCACACCAACCATCAGGTCAACCTTATCCGCCTGAAAATCTGAAATGATCTGTTCCATAACACTGGCATCTGCATTACAGTTATCATAAGACACATCAAATGTGACACCCTTTTCTTTGCCAAGCTCCTCCAGACGGGACTGGATGTTGTCTACGATCTGGTTCAGGGAAGCATCATCTACATAATTGCAGATGCCCACTTTAAAATCCTCCGCCATAACCGGGCTTGTCATCATCATAGTTGTTGCTGCTACTGCTGCTGCAATCACTAACATTCTTTTTTTCATGGTTTTGTTCTCCCTTCTTATTTCCGCTTATGATTACCTTTTGTACACCTTGCGGTCTGCTTTTCCGGAACAACTTTCATGCGACAGAATCGCTTTTCCTGTAACACAAAAACCGTCCCAAGCTTATATCATGCTTGAGACGGTAATAAAAGTTCTTTATTATCGCGGTACCACTCAAATTGACGAATCGTCCACTTTCCGGTGTACTAACATACACTCCTCATTGGTAACGGGTTCGGTTCCCGTCGGCGCCTACTGTACAGATAAATAGTTCGGGCCGCCCTCGAAAGTCCATTCAACATCTGGTCCCCTGCGGATTTCCACCATCACCGCTCTCTGTGAAGCTTCCTGAAATGTTTACTTCTCTTTCTCACTGGTTTGTTTTTTAAGTTGTATTTACTTTAGCACATCAACGTGAGTCTGTCAAGCCCAAAAATAAAATTAATTCTTAAAGCTGTGGATCGGTGCCGGGATCCTTCCACCTCTCTGTACAAATGCATCACAGGAGAAGGAATTTACAGGCATGATCGGAGCATAGCCAAGAAGACCTCCGAACTCAACCGTTTCGCCCACACCCTTACCGATAACCGGGATGAGACGTACTGCAGTTGTCTTCTGATTTACCATACCGATAGCAGACTCATCTGCAATGATACCTGCCAGTGTAGTCGCCTTGGTATCTCCCGGAACTGCGATCATGTCCAGACCAACAGAGCATACACAGGTCATGGCTTCCAGCTTCTCCAGAGTAAGAGCTCCCTCGTTTACCGCATCGATCATTCCCTGATCCTCGCTGACAGGAATAAAGGCACCACTTAATCCGCCCACAGCAGCTGCTGCCATAACGCCGCCTTTCTTCACCTGGTCGTTGAGAAGTGCAAGCGCTGCAGTTGTTCCAGGTGCACCGGCTCTCTCAAGGCCGATCTCTTCCAGGATCTCAGCTACGGAATCACCGATAGCCGGTGTCGGTGCAAGAGAAAGATCCACAATACCAAACGGCACGTCAAGACGCTTGGATGCCTCACGTGCAACCAGCTGTCCAACTCGTGTAACTTTGAATGCGGTACGTTTGATCATCTCGCAGAGAGTTCCGAAGTCCTCGCCACGAACCTGCTCCAGAGCTTTCTTTACAACGCCAGGGCCACTGACACCTACGTTGATGATGCAGTCCGCCTCTGTGACACCGTGGAACGCGCCTGCCATAAACGGGTTATCATCCGGTGCGTTACAGAATACTACCAGCTTGGCACATCCAAGAGAATCCTGGTCCTTAGTAGCCTCTGCTGTTGCGAGGATGATCTCGCCCATCAGCTTTACGGCATCCATGTTGATACCGGTCTTGGTGGAACCAACGTTTACAGAACTGCAGACGCGCTCTGTTTCTGCCATTGCCTGAGGAATGGAGCGGATAAGAAGCTCCTCTGCCGGAGTCATTCCTTTGCTTACCAGTGCAGAATATCCGCCGATAAAGTTAACGCCAACTTCCTTGGCACATTTATCCAGCGTTCTTGCAATGGTCACAAAATCCTCCGGTTTCTTACATACAGCCCCGCCAACCAGAGCAATGGGTGTTACGGAAATTCGTTTATTTACAACCGGGATACCGTACTCGGTTGCGATCTTATCACCGGTAGCTACCAGATTTCTGGCCTTTGTGGTGATCTTTTCGTATATTTTCTGATTCAGTGCATCCAGGTCAGGATCGATACAGTCCAGAAGGCTGATTCCCATGGTGATGGTACGCACATCCAGATTCTCCTGCTCGATCATTTTATTTGTCTCGTTTACCTCAAAAATATTGATCATTTTATTTTCTCCCTGATGATTGATGTAAAGTAGATATCATATGCATTGGCAATCCGCATTCGCTGCTTGATCATACTCGATGCATCATGTTAAAAATATCTTCATGCTGGCAGTGGATCACAACACCGATCTCCTTGCCCAGATTTTCAAGCTCTTTTGCAAGTTCACCGCCATCCTTTTCACATTTTGCTGTGTCTGCGATCATCATCATGTTGAAGTAACCCTGAACGATGGTCTGAGAAATATCCAGAATATTAACCTGATTCTCTGCAAGATATGTACAAACCTTTGCAATAATTCCTACTGTGTCATTTCCTACTACTGTGATAATTGTCTTCTTCATCGTTTTTTCCTTTCTACACTGTGATTATTTCTGATATGTGATCCCTCTTCGCTACCTGGATCTTAAAATCCCTGGAACGGTACGGGTTGTCACCAAGTGTCACCTCCGAGCACACAGTCTCGTAGGCAAGTTCTTCATAGTTGTTTTCTCTGCTTAAATGGCCAAGAAAAACCGCCTTCAAATTATCATGGAGGATCCGACAGAGCAGACGTCCTGCATTCTCATTGGAGAGATGCCCACGGTCTCCCAGAATCCTCTGTTTGAGATAATAAGGGTATTTTCCAACCTGAAGCATGCGGATGTCATGATTTGCTTCCAAAAGCACCGCATCCAGATTCTCCAGATTTTTTACAATGTAATCATTATATTTTCCAAGGTCCGTGGCGATGCCCACAGAATGCTCTCCACATTCCATGCGGTAACCCACCGGCTGTGCAGCATCATGGGGAATGGTAAAAGGATTTACCGTCAGGTCCTTGATCCCAAAAGGCTCATCCTCCCGGATCTCGTGGATCAGTCCCTCCGGCATTTTTCCAAGGGATTTCATACGAAGCATGGCATCTGCTGTTCCACCTGTGGTATAGATGGGAATTCCGTATTTTCTGGAGATCACTCCCAGTCCCTTGATATGGTCGGAATGTTCATGTGTGATCAGGATACCGTCCACATCTTTTCCGGTAAGATCCAGCGAATTCAGGCCTTTTTCGATACTCTTCCCGCTGATCCCCACATCTACCAGAACATGTGCCTCCTCAGAGCCCACATAAATACAGTTGCCGCTGCTTCCGCTGGCAATACTACAAAGTCTCATTTCTCTCTATCCCTTCTCTGATCTGTCTCCGGGTACCCTTCAGATCTCCATTATTCTCGATCACATAATCCGTATGTTCTCTGAAAACCTGGTCAGATACCTGGTTTCGGATAATGCCAAGAGATTTCTCTCTGGAATAGCCACGGCTTTCCATCAGACGACGGATCCGGATTTCCTCCTCTGTATACACATACCAGACTTCATCACAGAATTCCTGATAATTCTCTTCCAGAAAAAGAGCAGCTTCCACAACACAGATCTCTCTTCCGGCTTCCTTCTGTTCTCCAAGAAGATCCAGGATTCTCTGCTTTACAGCCGGATGGATGATCCCGTTTAATTTCAAAAGCATATCCTTATCTGTGAATACTACATCAGAAATCCGTCTCCGGTCAATAGTTTTATCTTTTTTTATGATTTCTTTTCCAAACAATGCGATCACCGCATCGTAACATTCTTCCCCCGGTTCCATCAGAATGTGACCAAGCTGGTCTGCCTGGATCACATATGCCTGGAAATCTTCTTCCAGGATTCCAAGTACTGTACTTTTTCCGGCCCCTACTCCGCCGGTTACTCCGATCACTCTCATTTATTTCGCCTCATACCAGCTGTCACCCTGGTGCATATCTACGTCAAGTTCCACTGCAAGGTCTGCAGCTCCCTTCATCTCTTCTTCCAGAATACGGGAAACTTCCTCGATCTCTTCTTTCTTTGTCTCGATCAGAAGCTCATCGTGAACCTGCAGCACCAGCCTTGAACGCAGTCCCTCTTTTTTCATTCGTTCATAAACATGATTCATGGCTATTTTGATGATATCTGCTGCAGTACCCTGGATCGGAGAGTTCATGGCTACACGTTCTCCGAAGGAGCGCTGCATGAAATTACTGGATCTCAGCTCCGGCACGGGCCTTCGTCTGCCGAACATAGTTGTCACATAACCGTGTTCCTTGCCATCCTTTACCAGACCGTCCAGAAAGCCCTTGATCTTCGGATAGGTCTCGAAATATTTCTCAATATAGGCAGCTGCCTCTTTTCTGGTAATACTTAGATCCTGGCTCAGTCCAAAGGAACTGATCCCATAAACGATTCCGAAATTTACCGCCTTGGCATTTCTTCGCTGAAGAGATGTCACTTCATCCAGCGGCACATGAAACACCTGGGATGCGGTGAGCCGGTGGATATCCTCCGCCTCACGATAAGCCTGGATCAGTTTTTCATCACCGGACATATGTGCCAGCACACGAAGCTCGATCTGGGAATAATCAGCATCCAGAAATACAAATCCCTCCTCCGGCACAAAAACCTTACGGATCAGCCTGCCCAGCTCCATGCGGACCGGTATGTTTTGAAGATTCGGATCTGTACTGCTGATACGACCGGTTGCTGTGATCGTCTGATTAAAAGTAGAGTGGATCCTTCCATCTTTTCCGATCACATTTCCGAGACCATCTGCATAAGTGGATTTCAGCTTGGTCAGCTGGCGGTACTCCAGGATATCTTTTACGATAGCATGATCCGGCGCCAGCTTATCCAGGATATCCGCCGCTGTGGAATAGCCGGTCCTGGTCTTCTTTCCACCTGGAAGTCCCAGCTTTTCAAAAAGGATCACACCCAGCTGTTTCGGGGAATTGATATTAAACTCCTCCCCTGCTTCCTGCCAGATGGTTTTTTCCAGCTCCTGGATACGGACTTTAAGTTTTTCACCATAGCTCTTAAGCTCTTCACCCTTAACGGAAATCCCCCATTTTTCCATGAAGTCCAGGGTAAAGACAAGAGGAAGCTCGATCTCATCATAAACCTTACGCATGCCTGTTTCATCCAGTTTTTCAAGAAGAACCTTTCGGGCCATGCAGGGCACAAACGCCTGATAGCAGGCATAATTTCCAAGGCATTCCTTTTCCTCTTCCCAGGCCTTTTTCAGAGAAGTCTTTCCAAGAAGGTCTTCCTTTGAGGGGAGCATCATACCATCCAGATATTCTCTGGCGATATCATCATGGGAATAGGAAGATTTCAGCGGGTTCAGAAGATATGCAGCAACCCCCGCATCAAAAACCTTCTTCGGATCATCAAGGGAAACATGTTTGAGAACTGATTTAATATCCATAGCACAGAGCACTGTACTGTCCGCCAGAGTTTTCAGTTTTCCGCAAAGGTAATCCCCTGTGAGAAGTCCTCCTACCGGGATCTGATAGATTTCTTTTTCATCCAGGACCAGTCCCACGGTATACACCTGATTCGGATCTGCAAGAACAGAAATACCCACCTGATCTTTCTGCGCTGCTTTTTCAAACAGTGCCTCCACACCGGAAAGATCATTACAGGTAAAAAATTCCAGTTCCATGGAGGAATCTGCTGTCGTAGCCGGATCAAAACGGTTCAGCATGTTCTTAAATTCCAGGCGTTTACACAATTCATATGCCTCCGGAGTATAGGGATTTTCCACTTTCGCTTTTTCGTAGGAAAATTCCAGCGGACTATCTGTGTTGATGGTTGCAAGCTCTTTGGAAAGCTGTGCCAGATCATAATGCTCGCGGAGAGATTCTTTCGCCTTATTAGGCTTTACCTCTTCCAGATGCTCATGAGCATTCTCAATGGAACCGAACTGCACGATCATCTTGGTCGCGGTTTTCTCTCCAACACCCGGGATTCCCGGAATATTATCGGAGCTGTCGCCCATCAGTGCTTTCAGTTCTATGATCTGCGGCGGCGTTACCTGATATTTCTCAAGAACTTCCGCTGTATGGTAGTTTTCAATGGTTGTCTTTCCCCGGACAGTCTTCGGAAGCCGGATCAGCACCTTATCTGTGGCAAGCTGAAGAAGATCACGGTCTCCGGAAAGAATGGTAACATCCATACCCTTTGCTTCACTTCTTCTGGCGACCGTACCAAGAAGATCATCTGCTTCATAGCCTTCCAGGGACATGATGTTGATTCCCATGGCAGAAAGCATCTCCTTGATCAGCGGAACCTGTTCCCGAAGCTCCTCCGGCATGGTTTTTCGGGTGCCTTTATAGGCTTCATATCTCTTATGCCGGAACGTAGGTGCACTCAGATCAAATGCAACGGTAAGATACTCCGGCTTCTCTTCCTCCATGATCCTGAACATAATATTCAGAAATCCATATACCGCTCCTGTATGACGTCCTTCTGCATTGGTAAGATCCGGCAGACCATAAAACGCACGGTTCAGGATGCTGTGACCATCGATCAGTAATATTTTTTCACTCAAAATCAAATTCCCTCCTTCAGTTCCAGGATCACAAAAACAAGAAAGACCACCAGTGCCGCGATCAGAACGCAGACTGCCACTGCAGCGATCGCTCTGTGAAATTTCTTTTTTCGGATATACCTTCTGGATTTTCGGATATCCTCTTCCAGAAGCTCCTTAAAATCCAGAACAGTATCTTCCTGTTTCTCATCCAGCTGCTGCATGGCCTTATGTACAATGAAATATGTGGCAAGCTCATCGTAGCAGGAGGAACACTTCTCAATATGCTCCAGAAAATCCTCCAGATCATTCAACGGCAACGTATGATCGATATATTTATTAACCATTCCCTCTGCAATACGACAGTTCATATTTTCCCTCTCTTTCAAAGCAGCGGATTCTCCCATATGATAAGCCTCTTCTGAGATCCCGCTTCACAATTTACCCCAGACTGGGGAAATATTTCCCAGAATGTTATATCATTATAGCGAATTAAACGTTGAATGACAAGGGCGGTTTCCTGTGGTATACTTGAGATGTCCCGGTCAGAAAACAGAAAAACTGACCAAATATGAAAATCCAGGCAAGGAGGATCACCATTATGAAATCTATAGCAATCGTTACAGACAGTAACTGCGGCATGTCTCCCGCTCAAGTAAAAGACCTTGGCATCTACATGCTTCCAATGCCGTTTTTTATAGATGATAAGGAATATCTGGAAGACATTGACATGAACCAATCAGAGTTCTTTCAGCATCTTGAACAAAATCCAGGCTGCAGAGTTTCCACATCTCAGCCTACACCGGAATCCGTCACTACCCTCTGGGACAAGCTGCTCAAAGACTACGACGAGATCGTACATATCCCCATGTCCAGCGGTCTCTCCAGTTCCATGCAGACTGCCCGCATGCTTGCAGAAGACTATGATGGCCGTGTACGTGTCGTAAACAACCAGAGGATCTCCGGGACCTTACGTTACTCTGCCATCGAGGCTATCCAGCAGGCTAAAAACGGTCTCTCTGCCGATGAGATCGGAACCTGGCTGGAAGAAACCCGCTTCGACTCCAGCATCTATATCACTGTAGCTACTCTGAAGTACCTGAAACAGGGCGGCCGCATCACTCCTGCAGCTGCAGCCATCGGAACCATGCTCCGTCTGAAACCGGTTCTGCAGATCCAGGGCGAAAAGCTGGACGCCTTCTCCAAGGCCCGCACCATGACCCAGGCAAAAAACACTATGACTAAAGCCATCAAAGATGACATTGCAGACCGCTTTGGAGAAAAGATCAACCTGGATGTCATCCACTCCCACAACCTGGAAGCAGCCGAAGAATTCCGAAAAGAAGTCCTCACCACCTTCCCGAATATCGGTGAAGTCAACATCTTCCCTCTCTCCCTGAGCGTTTCCTGCCACATCGGCCCCGGAAGTCTGGCACTCACCTGTTCCAAGGTACACCCGGAAATATGGTAAAGACTAGTCAGAAGCAATCCACATGGCCAGAGCACAGCCGGAGGGAATACTTCTGTATGGCTCTGTCTCTGGAGGAGGGCTGCTAGTCCTTAGATTCTGGAAATCTGCGTTATTAAAAAAAGTTCGGCTGTCTGAGCGGCAACAAGCCGCGAGTTCCGAACTTTTTTTAATGGTTTTAGCAGATTTTCAGGGCCTTAGAACTAACGCCCAACGGAAGCCGAAGCCCATACAGAAGTATTCCCTTCGGCGTCCCTCCCGCCAACATATTTAATTTTCCTGTGTATTCTCAATCTCCACCGGCGCTTCATTCAAGATCTTCATAAACTCCTCACCGGTGATCGTCTCATGCTCATACAGATACTTGGCAATCTCATGGAGCTTTCCGATATTATCTGTCAGGATCTTCGTAGCCTTTTCATGCTCCCGTCTTACAAGCTCCACAACCTTCTTATCCAAAAGCGTCTGCGTCTCAAAGGAACAGGTTAGACTTGCATCTCCGCCAAGATACTGATTGCTTACATTTTCCATGGCAACCATGTCAAAATCATCACTCATACCATACCTGCTGATCATCGCTCTGGCAATCTTGGTCGCCTGCTCAATATCATTGGAGGCACCGGTAGTAATGGAATGGAAGATCAGCTCTTCCGCTGCACGGCCGCCTGTAAATGTAGCGATCTTATTCTCCAGTTCTTCCTTAGTCATCAGGAAATGTTCCTGCTCATCTACCTGCATGGTATATCCCAGTGCACCGGAGGTACGTGGAATGATCGTGATCTTATGGACCGGTGCAGAATCTGTCTGCTTGGCAGCAACCAGTGCATGACCAACCTCATGATAGGAAACGATCAGCTTTTCCTTATTGGAAAGTACACGGTTCTTTTTCTGATATCCGGCAATAACAACTTCGATGCTTTCTTCAAAATCCGCCTGTGTGGCA
The DNA here is from genome assembly GCF_052064225.1 of Blautia massiliensis (ex Liu et al. 2021). NCBI lineage: Bacteria > Bacillati > Bacillota > Clostridia > Lachnospirales > Lachnospiraceae > Blautia > Blautia massiliensis (ex Liu et al. 2021). The sequence goes on from NZ_JBQHWA010000015.1 coordinate 49,420, forward strand.
AATTTCCGTCCGTCGCGGACTGCACGGAGAGCTGCCTCGTTGACAATATTGGCAAGCTCCGCACCGGAGGCACCGACTGCCGCCTTGGCAATTTCATCAAACCGGACTGTATCCGCAATTTTGATCTTCTTGGCATGAACCTTCAGGATTTCCTCACGCCCCTGAAGATCCGGAAGCTCAACCGGGATCCTTCTGTCAAAACGTCCCGGACGAAGAAGTGCAGGGTCAAGGGAATCCGGTCGGTTGGTAGCTGCCAGGATCACAACACCCTTGGAACCGTCAAAACCGTCCATCTCTGTCAAAAGCTGGTTCAGTGTCTGCTCACGCTCATCGTTTCCGCCGCCCATTCCGGAGCCGTCACGTTTCTTGCCGATGGTATCGATCTCATCAATAAATACGATACATGGTGCCTTCTCATTGGCCTGTTTAAAAAGATCACGGACCTTGGCAGCACCCATACCCACAAACATCTCCACAAATTCCGAACCGGAAATTGAGAAAAACGGAACCTCCGCCTCACCGGCAACTGCCTTGGCAAGAAGAGTTTTACCGGTTCCGGGAGGGCCTACAAGAAGGGCACCCTTCGGCATGGAGGCACCGATCTCTCTGTATTTCTCCGGATTATGAAGGAAATCTACAATTTCCGTCAAAAGCTCCTTGGCTTCATCCTCACCGGCAACATCTGAAAATTTGATTCCCGTAGAGGATTTCACATAAACCTTGGCATTACTTTTGCCAAAGGACATCATGCCTCCCGGTCCTCCGTTTCCCATGGAACTCATCATCTTCTTGCTGAGCCAGCGTCCCAGGAGAATAAAGATTGCGATTGGGAATACATATCCCAGGATCAGAGATAAAAGCAGGGACTGTCTCTGCGGTGCAGTACCCTCTATACTTACGCCCGCATCGTAAAGATGGGATACAAGATCCTGATCCTCTACAGATACCGTCTTACAATAGACATCATTTCCATCTACCTTCATCGTATAATAGATATAATCAGAATTAATAGTTGCTTCATATACTTTTCCTCTGTCTACGGCTTTCAGGAAAGTGGTGTAATCGGTCTCTTTTACACTTCTCTCAGAAAGAGCAGGAAGAGCAAAAACATTTAGCAGAACTATAATTACGACCGCAATGAGATAATATACATACAGCGGCCGCTTCTCTGGTTTTTTGGAATTCAGATTCATGCAGTCTCCTCCGTTATCTTATAGTATATTGCTATATCCACAGTGCTATATCAGGTGGTACAGCCTTGTAGTACACTCTACCACTTTTTTCAGTCAATTTCAAGGATGCCTCATCCGATTTCATAAACATTTTAGAATTAAAAATATTTCCAAATAATACCTTTATTCTGAAAAAATCCTTGCAAGCCACCTGATACTGTGCTATTATAATAAATGGTTATGCCGCTGTGGCGGAATTGGCAGACGCACTTGACTCAAAATCAAGCGGAGCGATCCGTGCCGGTTCGAGTCCGGCCAGCGGCATTCGCATAAAAGACCTGACGGAGAAATCTGTCAGGTCTTTATTATATACTATCAAAAAACACGAAAGGAATAAAAAAATGGAAAAAGACAAAAGCTTTTTAGGAACCGAGTCTGTCGGAAAGCTTCTTCTGCAGCTTGCACTTCCTACCGTTGCCGCACAGCTCATCAATATGCTCTACAATATCGTCGATCGTATCTATATTGGTCATATTCCCGGAGAGGGTGCTCTTGCTCTTACCGGTGTAGGTGTCTGTATGCCGCTTATTATGGTCGTATCTGCCTTTGCTGCTCTTGTCGGAAACGGAGGCGCTCCCAGAGCCAGCATCTTTATGGGTAAAAATGACACGTCGAAAGCCGAACAGACTCTCGGAAACTGCTTCGCCATGCAGGTCATCATCTCCCTGATCCTGACTGTTATCCTGTTTCTCGGAAACCGCAGCCTTCTCCTTGCATTCGGCGCCAGTGCAAACACCATCGACTATGCGGTGGGTTACATGAATATCTATGCAGTAGGAACTATCTTTGTACAGCTGACTCTTGGCATGAATAATTTCATCACAGCCCAGGGATTCGCCAAAACCGGAATGCTCTCCGTACTGATCGGTGCGATCTCCAACATTATTCTGGATCCGGTTTTTATTTTCGGATTCCACATGGGGGTCCGGGGCGCTGCTCTGGCAACAGTGATCTCCCAGGCATTTTCCTGCATCTGGGTCCTCTCCTTCCTCTTTGGAAAAAAGACCTTCCTGAAGCTTCGGAAAAGCACCATGAAACTAAAAGCCGATATCATTCTGCCCAGTATGGCTCTTGGCTCTTCTCTCTTTGTCATGCAGCTCAGTGAAAGCGTTATCTCTGTCTGCTACAATTCCTCACTCTTAAAATACGGCGGGGATGTTGCCGTAGGAGCCATGACTATCCTTACCAGCGTCATGCAGTTTGCCATGCTTCCTCTTCAGGGACTTGGTCAGGGTGCACAGCCTATCATCAGCTACAACTATGGTGCACGTAACGAAAAACGTGTACGTTCTACATTTAAGCTTCTTATAAAAACAAGTGTTTCTTATTCCGTGATCCTGTGGCTGATCATTATGATCTTCCCGCAGATCTTTGCCGGAATGTTTACTTCGGACAGTACATTACTTGCTTTCACAAAAACAGCGCTCCGGATCTATATGGCAGTTGTGTTTATCTTTGGTATCCAGATTGCCTGCCAGATGACCTTTATCTCCCTTGGCAGAGCCAAAGATTCCATCATTGTGGCTATTGTCCGGAAATTTATTCTGGTCATCCCGCTGATCTATATCCTGCCCAATATTTTCCGTGCTGACCGGACAAATGCAGTTTATATGGCCGAGCCGGTTGCGGATATCCTGGCCGTTACATTTACTGCCATCCTGTTTTTCTTTGAGTTTAGAAAAGCCCTGGCAGAAATCTCCGGCAGCCGGAAGCTGTAACCCTGCATTTGACCACCTTCCGCCCTGCTCGCGATCTTATGCCTACCAGATACTTAAACATAAAACAGCCTTCCGGCATCATTACAAGATGCATAGAAGGCTGTTTTTATATATTTTCGCTATTTTATTTCAGTTCGTCTTCATCCTGAAGAAGTTTCTCAAAAACAGGGAAGCAGTCAAAGGTTGCAAAATAATCTCTCGGTGTCTCGGCACGACGGATCATCTCAAAGCTGCCGTCCTCATGAAGAAGGATCTCTGCAGATTTCAGTTTACCATTGTAGTTATAACCCATTGCAAAACCATGAGCACCTGTATCATGGATCACAAGAAGATCTCCCTTGTCGATTTTCGGAAGCATACGGTCAATGGCAAATTTATCATTATTCTCACAGAGGGAACCTGTCACATCATATTTATGATCGCACGGCTCGTTCTCCTTACCCATAACCGTAATGTGATGATAAGCACCATACATAGCCGGACGCATCAGATTTACTGCACAGGCATCTACGCCGATATACTCTTTATGTGTATGCTTCTCATGAATTGCTTTTGTGACAAGGCAGCCATACGGTCCCATCATGAAACGGCCAAGCTCTGTATAGATTGCAACATCCCCCATTCCTTCCGGAACAAGGACTTCTTCATAAACCTTGCGGACACCCTCACCGATCACACGGATATCATTTGGCTCCTGATCCGGTTTATAAGGAATTCCGATACCACCGGAAAGGTTGATGAATTTAATGTGTGCACCTGTCTCCTTCTGAAGCTTCACGGCAAGCTCAAACATAACCTTTGCAAGCATTGGATAATAATCATTGGTCACTGTGTTGCTTGCAAGGAATGCATGGATTCCGAACTCTTTGGCACCTTTGGATTTCAGGATACGGAATGCGTCAAAGATCTGCTCGGTAGTCATTCCGTATTTTGCATCTCCGGGATTATCCATGATACCGTTACTGATCTTAAATACTCCACCTGGATTGTAACGGCAGCTGATCACTTCCGGGATTTTTCCGAGAGCTTTCTCTACGCTCTCAATATGTGTGATGTCATCAAGGTTGATGATCCCACCGATCTCATCTGCATATCTGAACTCTTTCTCCGGTGTGTCATTGGAGGAAAACATGATATCGCCCTTTTTGCAGCCTACTGCCTTGGCCATCATAAGCTCTGTTTCTGAGGAGCAGTCGCAGCCACAGCCATACTCCTGCAGAATATTGATCAGATATGGATTCGGTGTTGCCTTTACCGCAAAAAATTCCTTGAATCCTTTGTTCCATGCAAAGGCCTCTTTCAGGGCTTTTGCATTCTCACGGATTCCCTTCTCATCATAGAGATGGAAGGGTGTCGGAAACTTTTCAGTAATTTCGTTGAGTTTCTCAAGTGTCACAAATGGTTCTTTTTTCATAATAACTGCATCTCCTGTTTTTCCGACTGCTGTTCCCGAAGAAAACTCAGTCTTATTCTGCCTCGATCACGTGCATCATATTTGTCACTGCACCACGACCGTTTGTCATGTTGGTCGCAGGGTCTCCTGCTGTAAATACAACAAGGTCTCCTTTATGTATCAGATGACGGCTGCGGACAACATTCATGGCCTGAGACATGATATGGTCCGTGGTATCTCTCTGATATCCTTTCAGAGGTGTTACACCCCAGATCAGCTGAAGTTTATGCTGGATGGTTGAGTTTGGTGTAATCGCATAGATTGGAACCTTCGGGCGGAAATTGGAGATCAGTCTGGCTGTATTTCCACTCATTGTCGGTGTTACGATAGCGTTCGCCTTCAGGTTCTTTGCAGTACGCACCGTTGCAAGTGCCACTGCACTGGAGATCTTCTCTCTTCCATCCATGGAACGATGTTCAATAAACACTTTATAATCCAGATGCGGCTCTGTCATCTCTGCGATATCTGCCATCATCTTAAGAGCATCAACCGGATATTTACCAGCTGCTGTCTCTCCGGAAAGCATGATCGCATCGGTTCCGTCGTAGATCGCATTGGCAACATCAGCTACCTCTGCACGTGTAGGACGCGGATTACGGATCATGGAATCAAGCATCTGTGTTGCTGTGATAACCGGTGTATAATGTTCGTTACACTTACGGATGATCTCCTTCTGGATGTGAGGTACCTGGCTTGCAGGAATTTCCACACCGAGATCTCCTCTGGCAACCATGATACCGTCAGATGCTTCAATGATGGAATCAATATTCTCAACACCCTCTGCATTCTCGATCTTCGCGATAATACCGATATCCTTTCCACCATTATCATTCAGAAGCTTACGGATCTCACGGATCACCTCTGCGGAGCGGACAAAAGATGCCGCGATGAAATCAAATTTCTGCTCGATACCAAAGATAATATCCTTCTTATCCTGCTCTGTGATTCCCGGAAGATTTACTTTTACATAGGGAACATTTACACCCTTCTTCTCTCCCAGCTCACCACCGTTTAAGATATCACAGACAATATCGGTTCCCTTGATCGCCTTAACCTCCAACTCGATCAGACCATCATCAATGAGGATCCTGTTTCCCGGTTTTACATCCTTGTAAAGTGTCTCATATGTGATAGCAACCTTTGTGCTGTCGCCTTCAAAATCGCCAATTCCAAGTACAAACTGTTTTCCCGCTTCCAGCTTAACCTTCTGTCCGTCCTTTAAAAGTCTGGTACGGATCTCCGGTCCCTTTGTGTCAAGAAGCATGGCAATAGGCATATCAAGCTCCTCACGAAGCTCCTTGATCATATCCACACGGCCCTTCTGCTCCTCGTGGTCTCCGTGAGAAAAGTTGAATCTGGCAATATCCATTCCATTCTCCATAAGAGCCTTCAGAGTTTCCCTGTTATTGCTGGCAGGTCCAAGTGTACAGATAATCTTAGTTTTTTTCATAATAATGTTCTCCTTCGTTTGTGCGTTTTACTGTACGTGTTTATGTGTAAATAAATGATCCTGACAATATTCATAATTTCCGTTGCACTTTGAGCAGAAACGAAACTCCAGGTTTGGGTCATCCTTTTCGGTACGTCCGCAAATCGCACATTTATGCTTGACGATCCCATCCGGACCGGACCCTGTTCTGGAAGGAGCTACAGCCTTCTTAAACTGCTGCCTCCTGTGGATCTCCTTCGGATTGTATCGGTTCATATCACGGGTACTGAAATAAAAGATCACAAAGTTTAAAAGTGATGCTACGATCGGTACTACACCTACCCAAAGCCCGACTCGAAGATAAGATACGATATCCCACGCAATGAACAGTCCGTATACAAAGGCCATCCACTTCATCCTGATCGGGATCACAAACATAAGAAGCAGCTGAAGATCCGGATATGTGACTGCATAGGCAAGGAAAATAGAAAGACTGATATAATATGTGGTAAAAATATTTCCGCCAAGAGAATAGGCGATCCCGTTCATCACCACATAACCACCTGTAAACACATGTAAAAGCACTGCTGCGATCACAGTAAACAAAACACCTGAAAAAATATACAATGTGTACCGGAAAGTTCCCCAGGTACGTTCCAGTGAAGTACCGATCGGATAATAGAAAAAAAAGATTGCGAGAAGGAACATCACAAGATTGCCGGTTCCTCCCACACTGGACGGCGGATAGATCACCCATGTCACCAGTCTCCAGATCTGTCCCTTCATGACCATGGACATATCAAGACTCAGCATGTTCAAAACTCCCGGAGCAAACATAGCCAGAAAATACCCCAACACATAACATCCGATGATGTAAACCGTCAGATTCGGAACCCCGAATCTTCCGAATTTACGTTCCAGTTTGTCGATAAATTTCATTAAAATCTCCTTTCAGAAAACTTTTGAAAATCAGAAAAATCGCTTCTTGGAAAGAATGATCGCTGCCACAACACTGATCGCCACAGAAATCAGGATAATGATCAGAAATCCCAATGGACTCCTTGATAAGGGCATACCGGAACCAGCCACATTCATTCCGTAAGCACTGAACACAATAGTCGGAATACTCATGACAATAGTAATGATCGCCAGTACCTTCATAACGATATTCATATTATTGGAGATGATCGATGCAAAAGCATCCATAGTTCCGTTCAGGATACCGCTGTACACATTGGCCATTTCGATCGCCTGCTTATTCTCAGTAATGACATCCTCCAGAAGATCAGTGTCCTCCGGATATTTCTTGATGCTGTCTATCTTCAGAAGCTTCTCCAGCACAACCTCATTGGACCGGAGTGATGTGATAAAATAAGTCAGGGATTTCTGCAGCTCCAGAAGCTCGATCAGCTCCTCATTTCTTGTGGAAAGATGCAGTTTTTCTTCCACCTGCTCACTTTTTTTGTCAATGATACGCAGATAACGCAGGTACATGCTCGCATTTCTGTAAAGGATCTGAAAGATAAAACGGGTCTTCATATAGGTAAAAAAGCTCCTGACTCTTCCCTCCATAAATCTGGTAAGAACCGGTGTGTCCTCCAGACAGATGGTAAAGATCATAGACCCCGTCACAATGATGCCAAGCGGTATTGTCCCATACCAGTCCTTGTCATTACGTTCCTCGATCATAGGAACATCAACCAGGATCAGTGTATAATTATCCTCAACTTCGATACGTGACCGTTCTTCCTCATCCAAAGGGGATCGTAAATCGTCAACCTCTATATCAAACTTCTCGGAAAATTCAAAAATCTCTGTTGCCGTCGGATTCGTCAGCGCAATCCAGCAGCCTTCCTCCGGTTCCTGTATCTGGTGGATGGCTCCGTCTATTGTCTTGTAAATCCTTACCACGATTCCCACTTCCCTTCTCTTACTTTTCTTTTGCCAGGGCAAAATTCTTTTTTATTATAAATAGTCAAAATAGCTTTGTCAATTCATACCTTTTCTTTTTAAAAGAGCTTTTAAATAATTTCACATGATCTTTACATAAAAATTCATTCTGCCTTCCACGTTCTTTACATTTTTTCCGGCTTCCTATATAATGATTCCAGAATTCCAACGAAAGGAAGTTATACAAATGAGTCAGTCATCATTCGGAAAAAAATTCGTGGTTACCACCTGGGGAGAATCTCACGGCAAGGCTATCGGTGCCGTTCTCGACGGCTGTCCCGCAGGTCTTTCTCTCTGCGAAGAAGATATCCAGGTTTTTCTTGACCGGAGAAAGCCCGGTCAGAGCCGTTATACAACTGCCCGTAAGGAAGGAGATCTGGTGGAGATCCTTTCCGGAGTTTTTGAAGGAAAGACTACCGGTACTCCAATTTCTCTTCTGATCCGCAATACAGATCAGCGTTCCAGAGATTACGGAAATATCGCATACTCCTATCGTCCCGGTCACGCAGACTTTACCTTTGACCAGAAATACGGATTCCGTGATTACCGTGGAGGTGGACGCTCCTCCGGAAGAGAAACCGCCGGACGTGTGGCAGCCGGTGCCATTGCCATCAAGCTGTTAAACGAACTTGGCATTACATTTACTACCTACGCAAGATCCATCGGTCCTGTGGAAATCCGGTCCTTCTCAGAAGAAGAGATCCGAAATAATGCACTCTGCATGCCAGATGCCGACGCAGCCGCAAAGGCATCTGCCTATCTCGAACAATGTCTGAACAGTCAGGACAGTGCAGGCGGTGTGATCGAATGCCGCATCAAAAACGTTCCTGCCGGTCTGGGCGATACGGTTTTTGACAAACTGGATGCTACTCTTGCTCATGCGATCATGTCCATCGGTGCTGTAAAAGCTGTTGAGATCGGTGACGGCATCAATGTGACACGTCTTACCGGTTCCGAAGACAACGACGGTTTTGTACAGAAAGACGGCATTATTTCCAAAACCTCCAACCACGCAGGTGGTATTATGGGTGGTATGAGTGACGGCAGTGATATCATACTCCGTGCACATATCAAACCTACTCCTTCCATCAGTCAGTCTCAGTCTACTGTGACCAACACCGGAGAAAACCTGGAGCTTGAGATCAAGGGCCGGCATGATCCGGTGATCGTACCGCGTGCAGTAGTCGTTGTGGAAGCTATGGCAGCACTTACCATTACAGATGCACTTTTTAACAATATGAGTGCACGGATGGATCGTATCCACGAATTTTATCAGCGGTAATTTCACATTTTGACCTGTCAGATAAAAAATTATAAATGCGCAACAAAAACAGACTCAGGGAAAGTTCCTACTCGTCCCTGAGTCTGTTTTTGTTTGCCTGTATAAAACTTACTTTGAGCAATCCTGCTCTTAATCCAACTGCTCCCATGTATCCGGTACCGGCCAGATATGGATACAGTTCGGTGTCTCGATCTTTCTTGGTTTTTCGTTCATCATGATGATATTCTTTTCATAATCCACAGTGAAAACGGTAATACTGTTGCTGGCATGATTGGCAACAGCAATATGCTTGTTATCCGGGAAAATCATAAGATCCTTCGGGTAATCACCACTGATCGGAAGTGTAAATTTCTTGGTCAGAAGGCCTGTTTCCTGGTCTACTGCATACATAGTCACAGTATTTTCCCCTGCTGTTGTACAGAAAAGATATTTACCGTCCGCAGAAAGAGACATACCGGAAGCTGCGTTATGGAGCGCATCATTGGAATCCTCTTTTCCAAGAGTGGTAATGCTCTGAAGCAGCTGGAACTCCGGGTTCTTACCGCTTCCGTCATAGCTGTATACCTTCACCTCATTGCTGAGCTCAAAAAGAAGATATGCAAATCTTCCGTCATCACTGAAGCGGATGATACGAGGGCCGCTCTCTCTCGGGCAGCGAAGAATGTCAACCAGCTCCAGTTTGTCTTTCTTCTTATTGATACGATAGATCTTAACCTGATCGATACCATTATCTACCGCACAGAGATACTTATTATCCGGTGTCGGACGTACACAATTAACATGCGGACGGAAGTTACGCTCTGCCACGCTTCCAAGTCCCTTGTGGAAAGCGCCGTCCATAACACTTCCCAAACGGCCGTCTTTATGTGTATGTACAACCGTTACCTTACCATCATGGTACCCTGCCACATAAAGATATCTTCCGTCCACATCTGTTGCAAGATAGCAGCCTCGCATTCCGTTGATATCCACATTGTTGAGGCGGGTAAGATCACCGTTCTTGTCTCTTTCAAATACAGCTACACCCTCATCCTCAATGGAATACAGATATTTACCGTTTTTTGATACTGCCAGATGAGAAGCATTGCTAACTTCCACTTCGCTTCGTTCTGTGAGTGTTCCTTTTTCTACATCTACATCGTATACCTGAATTCCCTTACTGGTTCCATGGGTATATGTTCCCACGTAAGCCACGTACTTCTTTTTTCCCATAAGTTCTGGCCTCCTGCTTTTTACATTGGTTACGTATTTTTGTGTTTATTTTATCACAAAGCTTCTGCAAGAACAAGTTACCATCCTGTTATCTTTTGTGCAATTTTTTATGCAAAGCTGCCGTTCACTATGGCATTCACACATGATCAACGCAAATGGATCGGCTCCTGCGCATCCATTACGCCTCTTTACAGATCTCCCAAAGCACCTCTCATTGCTTCCAGAGTTTCATCAATTACTTCATCTGTATGCGCTGTGGAAAGGAACATCGCCTCAAACTGGGAAGGTGCAAGATGAATGCCTCGTTTCAGCATTCCCTTGAAATATTTTGCAAAAAGATCCAGGTTGGATGTTTTTGCAGAAACATAGTCTTTTACCTCCTGGTCTGTAAAGAAAATACTTGCCAGAGAAGAATCATAGTTTACCTGATATGGAAGACCTTTTTCCTCCACGATCTTCTTCAAGCCGCCGTAAAGCTTCTCACCTTTGACAGCCAGATCTTTGTAGATCTCCTGATGCTCATAGAGATATTTCAGCTGTGTGAAACCTGCAGCCATGGCAACCGGGTTTCCGCTTAAGGTACCTGCCTGGTATACAGGACCACACGGTGAGATCAGATCCATGATCTCCTTACGTCCGCCATAAGCGCCTACCGGCATTCCTGCGCCGATTATTTTCCCGTAGGTGACAAGATCCGGACGGATACCAAAATACTCTGCTGCTCCGCCAAAGGCAAGTCGGAAGCCTGTGATCACTTCATCAAAGATCAGCAGACAATTGTGCTCATCGCAAAGCTCACGAAGCCGCTTTAAGAAACCTGGTTTCGGAGGAACCACACCCATGTTTGCTCCTACTGCCTCCACGATCACGGCTGCCACATTTCCCTCTTCCTGTTTGAGAAGTGCTTCCACACTGGCGGCATCATTGTAGGTAGCCGTCATGGTATCCTGTGTACAGCCCTTCGGAACACCGGCGCTGTCCGGAATACCACTTGCCATGACACCGGAGCCGGCACTTACCAGAAGGCAGTCACTGTGTCCGTGATAGCAACCTGCAAATTTGATGATCTTGTCTTTTCCGGTAAAACCTCTTGCTGCACGGATGGCACTCATAACAGCTTCTGTTCCTGAGTTTACCATACGGATCATATCTACATGTGGAATATGTTCACAGATAAATTCTGCGATCTCTACTTCGATTCCTGTAGCACAGCCAAAGCTCAGGCCATTTTCGCAGGCCTTGATCACACTCTCGCGGATCTCCGGGAAATTATGTCCCAGGATCATCGGGCCCCAGGAATCAATGTAATCCACATAACGGTTTCCATCTACATCATAGATGTAGCATTTATCTGCTTTTTCAATAAAACGAGGTGCCTCACCGATGGCTCCGTAAGATCTTACCGGGCTGTTTACGCCTCCCGGGATTCTTTTTACCGCACGCTCAAATAACTGTTCTGATCTTGTCATCAGCCGATTCTCCCTTCATCCATAAGTCTTGCCAGAAGCTCCGCATAATAGGTAAGATAGATCTGCGCACCGGAACGGAATGCTCCTGTAGCCATCTCACCCACGATCCTTTCTTCGTCGATCCAGCCGTTTGCAGCTGCTGCTTTTACCATTGCATACTCACCACTGACACTGTATGCGGCAACCGGAACGTTTGTGATCTCCTTTACCTGCCAGACCATATCCTGGTATGCAAGAGCCGGTTTTACCATGATGATATCTGCACCCTCTTCCACATCTGCAAGTGCCTCTTTCAGCCCTTCTCTGCTGTTGTGCGGATCCATCTGGTAGCTTTTTCTGTCGCCAAAGGACGGAGCAGAATCTGCTGCCTCACGGAACGGGCCATAAAATGCAGAAGCATATTTTACTGCATAGGACATGATCGGTGTTGTATAATGTCCTGCCTTGTCCAGACACTGACGGATCGCTGCAACACGACCATCCATCATATCAGACGGAGCAACCATATCTGCACCTGCCTCCACGTGGGAAAGTGCTGTTTTTGCGAGAAGCTCCAGCGTCTTGTCATTGTCCACATCATGACCGCAGAGAACGCCGCAATGGCCATGGGAAGTGTACTCACACATGCATACATCTGTTACATAATAAAGCTCCGGAAATTTCTCTTTTGCAATGCGAAGAGCTCTCTGAACGATCCCCTCCGGATCATAGGCACCGCTGCCCACTTCATCCTTATGGTCAGGAATACCAAAAAACATCACACTTCCTACACCGGCTTTGGAAAGCTGCTCCAGTTTATACGGAAGACGGTCCAGGCTGTAACGGTACTGCCCGGTCATGGACGGAATTTCCTCTTCCTTATTTTCTCCTTCCATTACGAACATAGGATACATAAGAGAAGATTTATCCATTCTTGTCTCACGTACCATCTTACGAAGATTTTCGCTACCTCTTAATCTTCTTGGTCTTTTTGTCAGTTCCATGATCATTCGCTCCTTTTCATATCCTCCACCAGTTTGACAAGACTGTCAATGGTGGCTTTTTCTGACATATATGCTTTCATTCCAAAGCTCTCAGCAGCCGCTTTCGTCTGTCTGCCGATGCAGGCCGCCTTAACCTTTGAATAATCCAGTCCTTTTGTTCCTTCTACAAATCCCTTCACAGTGGAGGCACTTGTAAACACCGCACAGCTGATCTGTCCTGTTTCAAATTCCTTCTTCTCATCGATGAGCTGGCTCTTTTCGTAAAGAGTCTGATAGGTCGGAACATCCTCGATCACAGCACCTGCCTGTGCAAAAAATACGGTGAGCTTTTCATTGCCCTTTTCTGCCCGCGGGATAAGTATCTTTTCTCCACCGGAAAGAAGCTCTGAAAGTTCCTTTCCAAGAGTATCCCCGTCATATACCGACGGCACAAAATCTGCCAGCAATCCTCTTTCCTGCAGGGCCTTTTTTGTTCCCTCCCCGATCACGGCCAGACGGGCATTTCCCATGGCACGGATATCTTTTCCATGGCGGATCAGTTCTTCAAAAAATACCCTTACACCTGTAGGGCTGGTAAATACAAGCCACTGATATTCCTCCAGGTGATCCAGCGCTTTATAGAGACGGCTCTGGTCTTCCATGGGGACAGTACGGATCGCCGGAAGCTCCAGAACCTCCGCACCTTTTTCACGAAGCTTGTCCGCAGTTCTGGAAACAAGCTCTTTCGGTCTTGTGACAAGGACCTTCCAGCCTGAAAGCGGCAGTTCTTCATACCAGGCAAACTTCTCTGCCAGTGTACACACCTTACCCACCACAATGATCGCCGGTGTCTCGATCCCCTGGCGTTTCACCTCTTCTTCTAGGGTAGAAACTGTTGCTACGATCCGTTTCTGACCTGCTGTAGTTCCCTTCTGCAGGATCGCCGCAGGCATATCCTTTTCCATTCCTGCGCCTATAAGACCCTCGCAGATATCCGGAAGTGCGGACACCCCCATCAGGAATACAAGCGTTCCCTTTGTATCAACAAGTGCATGGAAATCTATATCGTATTCTTCTCCGGCTTTCTTGTGTCCTGTAATGATGTGGACTGAAGAACAGAAATCCCTGTGTGTTACCGGAACCCCGTTATATGCCGGTACTGCAATGGAGGAAGTAACACCCGGAACAACCTCATAAGGGATCCCATTCTCCCGAAGAAGCTCCAGCTCCTCTCCTCCTCTTCCAAAGAGGAATGGATCTCCGCCTTTCAGGCGCACCACACGAAGACCCCGCTGTGCCTCCTCAAGAAGTACCTGATTGATATTTTCCTGACGCATGATATGGTGACTGGCACGTTTGCCTACATTGATCAGCCTGGCATTTTCCGGGATTCTTGACAGAACTCCCTGACCTACCAGACTGTCATAGACGACCACATCTGCCTGTTCCAGCACTTTGAGGCCTTTTAATGTAAAAAGGCCGATATCGCCAGGACCCGCTCCTACCAGCCATACTTTTCCTGTTTTCATCTGTTTTCTCCTTTTTTCCGAAGAGTTTCTGCCAGTTCCCTGCCTAAGCTTTCCGCATCTGCCTTATTGCCACGCAGTGTTCCTGTTACATAGGAACCGTCTTTTTCATTATAATAAAGCCCTCTGAGATAGATCTCATCCCCGAGAATTTCCGCATGGGCAGCCACCGGAGAAGAGCAACCTCCATCCAGGAGCTTTACAAAAGCACGCTCCGCACTTCCCGCGGTCCAGGCATCCTTATCACAGTAGCCCTCCAGGAAATCATAAGCTTCCCCTTTTCTTCCCTGTACAGCAAGGATTCCCTGACCAGCAGCCGGAATGATCTCATCTGCTGTAAAATACCGGTTGATCCTGGATTCCAGTCCAAGTCTCTTAAGGCCGGCAGCAGCCAGGATCAATGCACTGTACTGTCCTTCATCCAGCTTCTGGAGTCTTGTCTGAAGATTTCCGCGGATACTTCTGACATCCATATCCGGATACAGTTTTTTAAGCTGTAAAGTTCTCCTTAAGCTTGAGCATCCAAGGGGCTTGCTTTTATCAAGTTCAGAAGCTCCCTCAGGAAGAACCAGTACGTCTCTCGGATCTTCTCTTTTGGAAAAAGCCAGCAGCGGCAGCTCCTCCGGAACCTCCATAGGCATATCTTTCAGGCTGTGTACAGAAAGAATACTTCTTCCATCTATCAGTGCTTTATCCAGCTCCTTTACAAAAAGCCCTTTTCCGCCAACCTTATCCAGTGTACGGTCCAAAATGATATCCCCGGTAGTTTTCATAGTGAGGATTTCCACTTCCAGATCCGGATTTTTTTCTTTTATGTAGTCACGGACCATTTCGCTCTGCAGCACTGCAAGCTTACTCTCTCTGCTGCCGATCACGATCTTATCTCTCTTCATCTTCATCCTGCTCTCCCAGTACTTTTTCCAGCGCATTCTGGATCTCTTCCCTTACACGCTTTGCTTTTTTGTGATCCAGTCCGCTGGCTGTAACTCCAACTACCATTTCATCCCGCATATATACGCCTGGGAAATAAAAATCACAGCCTTCCCGGTCGGAGGCTACATTAACATAAATGCCCTCCTCCTTACAGACACGGTGGATCTCATCATTCAGCTTCCAGTCATTGGTGGCTGCGATCACCATATATGCATTGGCAAAATCAGAACGTTTCACGGGACGGATATACAGAGTCACGGTTCCTGCTTTCCCGAGATCCATAAGCTCCTGGGTCACTTTTGTAGCCACTACCGTGATATTTCTTGTAAATTTCAGAAGAGTTTTTATTCTTCTGGTAGCAATATTACCACCACCTGCCACAACGATATTTTTATCGGACAGGTCTATAAACATGGGGAAATAAGGTTTATTCTTCATAAAGTTTCTCCAGTCCTTCCACACATTCCAGAAAAGCATCCTGGTTCAGACTATCCCGAAGCCCGAAGATCAGCTTGTTCACAACCTTTCCGGCTGCAGTATCCACTGCTTTTTTCAGGTTTTCTCTGTCTGAATCCTCCATAGGAGTTTTCCGGAAGATTTTTTCGATCCTCAGGTTCAGATCTTCCACAGCATCCGCTTTGATCTCCTGGATGCGCGGGATGATATCACGACCTTCCAGCCACTGGAAAAATTCGTTCATCTGGGCCTTCACAATGGCTCCTGCTGCTTCCAGGTTATCTGCAAGTTCCTTCGGTGTCTCGCCGGTTCGGAAGCTGTCCATATCATAAAGTGTGATGTTATCTTTTTTTCGGATCTCCGGATCAATATCTCTTGGAACTGCCAGATCAATAAGGATCATAGGTCGTTCCACACGTACATCCTCAAACAATTCTTCCGTCAGTGTATAATTGGGGCTTGCTGTTGCGCTGACCACCAGGTCACACTCCGGCAGATAATCCATTCTCTCACCATAATTGATCCTGCTGCATCCAACAGGAATGCTCACAACACCACTTCTGTACTGACGGATCGTAACCGTCACATCCGCTCCTGCTTCACGCAGTGTCTGGGCAGCCATCTTCCCCATCTCACCGTTTCCGATCACCATACAGACTTTATTGCGAACATGATAACCGCCCTCTTCCAGAAAACGGATGGCCTGATGGATCACAGAAGGATTTCCATGGGAAAACGGCACTTCCGTTTTGATCTTCTTGCCTGCAGTTACCGCCATACGGAAAAGCACCTCCAGAACACTGTCTGTGGTAAACTCATCCCTTGACATACTCAACGCATCTTTTACCTGGGTCAGGATCTGATCTTCCCCCAGGATCTGGGATTTCAGTCCGCTGGTAAGATAAAAAAGGTGCTCCACCGCCTCTTCGTTTTCTCTGCTGGTAAAATACTTCTGGTATTGTTCTCCCTGCACACCTTTCAACGAGCAGAGCCACTGATACAGGTCCGGCTTCTCCTCATCTGCAGTACTTACCCACAGTTCCAGCCGGTTACAGGTCGACAGAATAATACACCCGCAGATCCCAGCTTCTTCTTTCAGCCTGCGCAGCGCCTCTCCGGTATTTTTACGGGTAAAAGCAAACTGCGCTCTGACATCTACAGGTGCCATATTATGATCGATTCCAAGCATGAATATACTCATGTCCTACGTTTCTCCTTTGTTTCCACAATCTTTTATTATGATAAACATTTCCGTAAGGAAAGTCAACTACGATTGACAACGTCAGCCCTCCCTTTTATAATATCTTATGGTAGAAATTGCGGATCATCTTTATATTCCAGCGGAGAAATATAAAGAGTTTATCATAATTACCATAATTATCAGGATGGAGGAAATCCCCGTATGAACTCAGCTTCAAAAAAAGCGATCCTAGTAGTAAGTTTCGGCACAAGCTATGAAAACACCCGTAAGCTTACCATCGAGGCCATCGAGCACGATATTGCCGATGCATTCCCGGCCTGTCCCACCTACCGTGCATGGACAAGCAAAATGATCATTGCCAAACTGAAAAAGCGGGATGGTCTTACGATCCACACGGTAAAGGAGGCTCTGGAACAGATGCTTCTGGATGGTATCACCGATGTGATCGTACAGCCGACTCATGTGATCAACGGTATCGAAAATGATCAGATGAAAGCCGATGCGCTTTCTTTTCGTGACCGTTTTTCCAGTATTGTTTTCGGAAATCCTCTTCTCACAACAGAAGAAGATAACCAGGCGATCGTCCGGGTAGTTGCAGATGAATTCCGGGACATGGATCCGGACACTGCACTTGTACTGATGGGACATGGAACAGAACACTACGCAAACACGGTTTATGCTGCTTTGGATTACCGTTTTAAAGATACCGGACATAAAAATATTTTTCTTGGAACTGTAGAAGCCTATCCGGCCTTGGACTCCCTTCTCCGGGCTGCCGACAGCTTTCATCCGAAAAAGATCGTGCTGGCGCCTTTCATGATCGTAGCCGGCGACCATGCACAGAACGATCTGGCCGGTGCAGATCCGGACTCCTGGATGAACCGTCTTTCTTCCGAAGGATATGAAGTCACCCCTGTACTGAAGGGACTTGGCGAATATCCCCAGGTCAGGCAGATCCTTGTGGAACATGTACAGCAGGCCATGAACGCTTCGGTCTGACAGAGATCAGATGATCCATATATATCCCTCATAAAAAAACTGCACCGTGATCCATCCCAGGATCTTCCGGTGCAGTTTTTTATTTTTTATGAAATTACTTGAAGTTCTGAAATTTCTGTTATTTATGCCATCAGTTCATCCAGTTTTGTCTTTACAGCAAGGATAAACTCTTTGCTGTTCAATACCTGTACCTCTTTCAGGGAAGTGATCAGTGCAAGATCCTTGGTCATCTTTCCGCTTTCAATGGTATCCAGTGTTGCTTTTTCCAGTTTTCCTGCAAAATCAGCAAGTGCTTCATTTCCGTCCAGCTCGCCTCTCTTGCGGAGAGCTCCTGTCCATGCAAAGATCGTTGCAACGGAGTTTGTGGATGTTTCTTTTCCCTCAAGATGACGATAATAGTGTCTCTGAACTGTTCCGTGGGCAGCCTCATACTCAAAATATCCCTTCGGGGATACCAGTACAGAGGTCATCATGGCAAGAGAGCCGAATGCGGAAGATACCATGTCGCTCATAACATCTCCGTCATAGTTCTTGCATGCCCAGATAAAACCGCCATCTGCCTTCATAACACGGGCTACGATATCATCGATCAGACTGTAGAAATAGGTCAGGCCGGCTTCCTCAAATTTATCCTTAAACTCTGCATCAAAGATCTGCTGGAAAATCTCTTTAAATCTTCCATCGTATGTTTTGGAAATGGTATCCTTGCTTCCGAACCATACATCCTGCTTTGTGTCCAGTGCATAATTAAAGCAGCTTCTCGCAAAGCTCTTTACGGAATCATCAAGATTATGCATGCCACGGAGAACACCTGCTCCATCAAAATGCTGGATCAGCTCCTTACGCTCTTCTCCGTCTTCGCCCTCAAATACAAGATATGCATCTCCCGGCTTGTCAATATAAAATTCTGTATTCTTATAGATATCTCCATATGCATGACGTGCAAGTGTGATCGGTTTCACCCAATTCTTTACACATGGCTCGATTCCCTTTACAATGATCGGCGCACGGAATACAGTTCCATCAAGAATAGCACGGATCGTTCCGTTTGGACTCTTGTACATTTTTTTCAGGTCATACTCTTCCATTCTGGCTGCGTTTGGCGTGATCGTGGCACATTTTACGGCTACTCCGTATTTCTTGGTTGCTTCTGCTGCATCAATGGTAACCTGATCATCTGTCTCATTTCTGTGCTCAAGACCAAGATCATAATATTCTGTATTCAGTTCCAGATACGGTGTGAGAAGTTCATCCTTGATGATCTGCCACAGGATACGTGTCATCTCGTCTCCGTCCATCTCAACTAAAGGTGTCTGCATTTTGATTTTTTCCATATTATTTTCTCCTTTTGAGGTTTATTCTCCTGTTCGGATTCCAGGTGCTCTTTCCTTTAGAATCTTTCTTCAGCACTTTTACTGTACATTGTACTCATATTTTCCGGTTCCGTCAACGCTTTTGTGCTTTACCACACTATGTTTATAAGAATTGTATAATAATTCAGCCTGTCAACAGTTTTTCACAGTTAAATTTTCCCCATCCCTGCTGATTTCTGGGAAGTCCCATATCTTCTGCATTTTCTCTTAACAACATCTTTACCTCTACATTAGAAAGCCGGGGATCTTTTTCCAGAAGGCAGGCGATCCCTCCTGACACCAGAGGCGTCGACATGGAGGTTCCGCTTTTGAGCCCATATGAGTACGGCAGTCCCGGTGCACAGGCAATGACCTGGCTTCCCGGCGCTACCAGATCCGGTTTGCACACACAGTCAAAAGTAGGGCCTCTTCCGGAAACTGCCTTTCTGCCATTCAGCATATCACTGGAGCCTACGGTAATGATCTTCCGGCTGCTTCCCGGTGCTGTTACCGTGCCGGCCCCCGGTCCCTGATTTCCTGCTGCAGCTACCACCACAAATCCCAGATCCCAAAGTTTTTCCACTCCTTCAAGAAGATCTGTCTGTTCCTTATGATCCCGGGATGTTGTTCCCACTGAAATATTAACGATACGGATATGATAAATGCTTCCAAACTCCATGATCCACCGAAATGCCCGCATCACATCCTCCCTGCTTCCGTTCCCGAAACGATCCAGAACCTTCAGAGCAGCGATACTGCAGCCAGGTGCAGCCCCTTTATATTTTCCACCTGATGCAGTTCCGTCCCCTGCAAGGATCCCGCTGACATGAGTCCCATGTCCGTTATCATCATATGGGCTGCGTCTGACTCCTGTAAAATCACGAAACACGGAAATACGGCTGCCAAAATCTATATGAGGAAAAATACCGGTATCCAGAACCGCCACGCCTATCCCTTTTCCTGTATACATCCTTTTATACCTTTCCAAAGCTCTCCCGTCGGACAGCTGACCTTTCTTTAGCTTATTCTGCGGCCATCTTTCCCGTTACTCGTTTTATATAAAAAGACCCCGGGATCTTACATCTGAATCCCCGGGATCTTTGCTGTATATTTTATTTAGTTTCCTCTTCCTGTACGGAAATTAACTGTTTTCTGGATCTGATTGTCCATTCCATAGTTGTAGCTTCCATAAACACCGGTATGCCAGCCCTTAGCCTGTCCTTCTGGGTCATAATGAAGTCCGTTTATGATCACCCAGCTATGTCTTGTAAAACCATCTCCAGCTCCATCTCTGGTTCCCGGAACACGACCGCATACCACATAGGGATCATATCCGATCTCTCTTGCCAGTGCGGCAAATGCACAGGCATAGCCATAACAGTTTCCCTTTCCTGTAGCAAGCGTTCTCCACGCAGTCATTCTCCACCAGTCATTCTGATTTAAATCCGGATAATAGGCAGATGAATAATAGGTATTATTTATCACATAACTCCAGCACGCCTGCAGCTTCTGGCTTTTGGACATTCCACTTCTTGTAATATTTTGGACCACACCTATACAATGCAGCTTCAGGCTGCGCATATCATTTTTTACAGCCTGCCCCTTTCCGTTGAACCGGATTCCCTCCAGAGTACGGTTTTTGTAAAAACGTCCCCAGGAATCCGCATAGTAAAGATTTCTATCCGGAAGGCACAGCCAGCCCTTTGAAGGATTTCCATACTTATTTACGTAATAGGAATATTTTCCTACATTTACGATACGTGACGTCTTTCCGTTCAAAAGGCGTCCTGCAGTATCAAACACATAGATCCTGGAACCGATCTTGTTATGGTAAGTTAACGCATAATATTTAGGCCCGAAATAATACCGTTTTCCCTTTACGGTCTTCCATTGGTTTCTGATCTTTCTGCCCTTGGTGTAGTAGTAATATTTTCCTTTTTCTCTGCAGAGACCGGTTTTCTTCTTTACTGTTGCCGTAGTAGTTGCTGCCTGCGTCTCACAGGTTACGGAAACCGTGCAGATCTGCACCGCAAAAAGCATGACCATCGCCATAAAGAACAATTTTAATCTTTTCATACGTATCTTTCCTTATCGTTCATTCTGATCAATACTCTTCGTATCTCACACTTCCGTCAGAATAGGTGATCTCATAGTAGCCATGGCCACTTCCGTCACAGTCATCATAGGCCTGACGGCTAACCTCGGTAGGTTCTGATGCTGCTGCCTCTGCTGCTGCCTGTGCCTCTGCCGCTGCCTGTGCTTCTGCCGCTGCCTGTGCCTCTGCCGCTGCCTGTGCGTCCGCTGCTGCCTGCGCTTCTGCCGCTGCCTGTGCGTCCGCCGCTGCCTGTGCGTCCGCCGCTGCCTGCGCTTCTGCTGCCGCCTGTGCGTCTGATGCCGCTTTTGCCTCTGCCGCTTTTTTCTCTTCAGCTGCTTTCTGCTCTGCTACCAGCTTGTCGATCTCATCTTTATTGGAAGTGAAGTATGTATGTGCCGCATATCCCTTAACACCATCTCCTTCAACCTTCAGCCATCCAGGGCATACACCGGTTACCTTGAACTCGGTTCCAAGAGATGTTACTTTCAGGGATTTTGATTTTGTATCCGCTTTTTCACGGATATTTACATTGGATTTTG
Source organism: Blautia massiliensis (ex Liu et al. 2021) (assembly GCF_052064225.1). Lineage (NCBI taxonomy): Bacteria > Bacillati > Bacillota > Clostridia > Lachnospirales > Lachnospiraceae > Blautia > Blautia massiliensis (ex Liu et al. 2021). The sequence goes on from NZ_JBQHWA010000015.1 coordinate 71,228, forward strand.
CATAGGTAGTGGCAGCTTCTTCCAGTTCAATCTCCTTCGCATCTTCCAGCGCTTCCTGAGATTTTCCTTTTTCATCCGTGTAGGAAATATAAAGGATCTCATACTCATTATAAAAAACAGGTTCTTTCCAGTCATCCGGTGTCACATTCCGGAAGGTATGCTCTGTACCATCTTTCATGGTGATCACTAGATCCTGACCTGCCGCATCCTTGGAGTCTTTCTTTTTGCTGTCATCCTCTTTTGCATCCTGAAGCTCTGCGGATTTCACCTCAAGTCCGCTCTGATTTTTTACTGTAAGCTCTCCGATCTGAAAATCCTCTGCGGTCTCTTTTTCTTCTGTGGAATCTTTATCGCCAGTTTTCTCTGCGGTTTCCTCCTTTGTCGTTGTCTCGCCTGCAAAAGCAGCTGTCGGTGCCCCCAGACACATCGCTGTGATCAATACTGCTCCCAAAAGCACCTGTACTGTTTTTTTTCTCATTTCTTATGTCCTCCTTTATAGCGTCAGCCCGCCTATTATACGGGCTGAATCTTCGTTACCTGTAAGAATTTCAATCTGATTTCCGTCTGCTGCAAGAAGTGAACGGTCCAGATATAAGCAAAAACCGCTGCTGTCCGTTTTTCCATCTTCTGTGGAAACATCCATCGGAAATGCTTCATAAATCTTATCATGGTTCAATCTTATATAAATCCTGCTGTCTGTATCCAGATATTTTTCTTCAATACAGCCTGTGATCTTTTCCAGATTTCCCTGGATCTCGCACTGAACTGCTCCGGCACCGGCAGGAACCGTATCTTCTTCCGTAACGTTCACCTGACACTCCGGTCCTTCCATGATCGGCGGTGACTGTGCCATTTCCGGGAGAAAACGCTCTGCCCGTTCCACGATCACAGTGTCTGCATTCTTATCATCCACTTCACTCATCTGGTAAGGTACTCCTCTGGAAAAATACGCACTGGAATAAGCCTCTGCCATAAACGGAAGCAGCGCATTACCAAAAGAATCACGGAACATGACCAGACTTCCTTCCTTCACAGGATTTACCGTTGTGATCTTCGGATCAAAATTACTTCCCACGTCACCCACATAGGCAAATGTTGTCTGTCTGTCATAATAAACTTCCTCTTCCGGTGTCGTTGCAAGAGGATACAGCATCTCATCCAGATCTCCTGTGAAATCTGTTTTTATAGTATAGGGTTCCTCCTTATAGGAAACATGCTCCTTTTTCAGAGAAGACAGCAATGTTTCCGCCGCAACTGCAGCACCCTTGTTGTTCCAGTGTGAATCTCTTTTGTGATAAAGAACCTCTTTCTCTTCTGAAAGAGTCTCATACAGATCTCCGTAAGAAACCTGCTCCTGCCTGAGATATTTCTGAAGATTAACAAGATTTTTGTCCGATGATACCTTCAGGCTGTCATAGTACGGCATGTTCTCTCCATAGAGTGAGTTTTTATTAGGTGCCACAGTAAAAAGAAACTGCACGCCTTTTTCATTCAGTGTTTCCTGCATCATGGACAGTGTATGTGCAATATTAAAAAGGCTTCTCTCGGAAAGAAGCTCCTCTCCAAGATAATCCTCCAGTGAATCCTTATAATAAAGCCAGTTATCGGTTCCCTGAATCACACCATCTGCAGTAGATACTCCGAAAATCTTCCCGTTCAGAAGGGCATTTGCCGTTACCAGCTCATTTCGAAACGCAAAATGCTCCTGAAAATATTCGCCCGCTTCCGGCAGCCAACGGCTATTGATCTCGTTTTCTTTTTTCAGTTCAGGAAACTCAGCCAGTCTTCGGTTTTCAGATGATGCTTCCTGCTTTGTCACCGCCATCCCCAGAGATGGCACAAGACAAGCTGCAAAAAATGCAGTAATATAAAGTACCTGCAATTTTTTCATGTTTTCTGCCTCCTCTTAAAATCGAAAATAGATGAACGGATTATAGGTTCCGCCGGCAAGGCTCAATACACAAAGCGCAAAACCAGCCAGACTTAATACATAGGTAAAGCCTTCATACCATTTATACTTTTTCAGCATGCTGTTTACCGGAACTGCTGCGACCAGTGCCGCTGCCAGCGTTACAAGATATACCGGTGTCAGCTGCTGCAGTGTAAGGCTCATTGCGGAAGCCTTCCATCCAAAATCCGTAAACATTTCTCTGATCCAGAAGCATCCCTGCTTCATAGTGTCCGCACGGAAAAACACAAAGCCAACACAAACTACCAGAAGTGCATAGACATGCTGAAAAAAGCTCTTGAGTTTTCCGCCTTTTTTCCCGATAAATGGGATATACTCTTCCAGCATCAGGAAAAAGCCATGATAAATTCCCCAGAACAGAAAATTAAAGGAGGCACCATGCCAGATACCTGTACACACAAAAACGATCATTTTATTGACCACTGTACGGAATTTCCCTCTGCGGTTTCCCCCTAACGGAATATACAGATATTCCTTAAACCATCCTGAAAGAGACATATGCCATCTTCTCCAGAATTCACGGATACTGGCAGAAATATAAGGATAATCAAAATTCTCATGGAAATGAAATCCAAACATCATTCCGAGTCCCAGCGCCATATCGCTGTAGCCGCTGAAATCAAAATAGATCTGCAGCATATAGGAAACTGCGCCCAGCCAAGCACCCGGACCGGTGATCCCGGTTGCTGCCGCACCAAAGAGATTATCCGCCACAAGTCCCATTGTATTGGCGATAAGAACCTTTTTGCTCAAACCTGCAATGAAACGCCGGATCCCTTTTCCGATTTCCTCCGGCGTCTGCTTACGATTATTGATCTCCGCCTCCACATCATGATACTTGACGATAGGTCCCGCGATCAGCTGTGGGAAAAATGAGATATACAGAAGCACCTTTCCGAAATTCTTCTGAACCGAAGCATCTCCCCGATAAACATCGATCACGTAGGAAAGTGCCTGAAAAGTAAAAAACGATATTCCGATCGGCATCCGGACCTGCGGAACAGGAATTCCGGCACCGGTAACAGAATTAAATGTCTCCACCAGAAATCCGGAATATTTAAAGATCACAAGAAGACCGAGATTTATCACCACAGCCAATGTCATTGTAAGCTTACGGATCTTCGGACATTCCCCTGTCAGGCGCGCTAAAATATAGTTGCCCGCCGATGAAGCAACCAGTAATATTACATAAATCGGTTCTCCGTATGCATAAAAGACCAGACTTGCCACTACAAGCAAAAAATTTTTGGCCCGCATCCCAGGTAAAAGGAGATGCAGACAAAAAGCAGCCGGAAGAAATACACACAGAAATACCATTGAACTGAAAACCATAATTATATTTATTTATCGGTCTGGCGAATCTTATTTGCTGATCACGTCCAGTACGATTTCCTTCCCTTTTTTGTCTTTGTATGTATTGACCCAGAATCTTGTGTATTCCAACAGATATTCCTGTCCGTCACCATAACAGCCATCTGTCTTTCTGGTACGAAGAGGTCTGCCAAGGGCTTTCCGCAGTGCTGCAGAACTCTTTTCTCTTACAAATGCTTTCCTTAATCTTGAAGATGTTCTGGCATCGTATACACCGGTTTTTGTATTAAAAGCATAAAATCCGGCTCTGGACTGTCCATATGCGGAATAATAAACGCCTTTTACCATCTGTGCATACCGGTTAAATCCATAGTATTTCCCGCCGATCTTTTTTACAAGGAGATAGTTCTCCCCGAAGAATGTTCCACCTTTATAAGCCTTTCCGGTGTTGGAAAAATAGTATCTGTATGTCATTTTTTTGCCGGTAGTCTTATTAGCGACAGTTACGGTTTTCCATGTATTCTTTACTTTTTTTCCCTTCACATAATAGTAGTATTGTCCGCCCTCTTTTTTGAGACCGTTTTTTACCTTGGCTGCCTTGGCTGTAGATGCTGCCTGTACAGTCTGAACCGCAATAAGCGGTTCAGCTGCCGGCATCTGGAGCATCATCAGACAAAGTACTGCTGCCAGGATCTTCTTTGTCCACTTTTTCATGATCTGCTCCTGTTCTTTAGAGAACGATATCTTCTCTTCCTTCAGTTTTATAGTATTTTTTCATAGATGAAGATTTCTGCATATAATATTTAACATCTTTTCTGGATTTGTTTCCTGCTGCATTTGCATCAAATGTATACCAGGTATTTCCAATCTTGATCTCTGTCCATCCATGTGGCTGCCATTTATTTTTATTAAATACATTACTTTTTCCCCAGCATACACGGACCGGAAGTCCTGTTGCACGTTTAGCCTGTACTGCAAAGGCTGATGCAACACCGTAGCAGTTTCCTTTTTCCATTCCCATGGTCAGATATGCAAACATCTGGCTTTTACCTTTTGTAAACTGCAAAGGTTTTCCGTCAAAGCCCTTCATTCTCATATATCCGTATTTTTTGGAATAGTTAAACAATTTCTGAAGAGCCGTTTTTTTCTGCGCAGTTGTAGTCAGACTTGCAGAAATCTTCTGGCTGCGAAGCACTGAATCTGTCATCTTGATCAGTTCTGCATTTGCTTTTTGGGATTTCCCAGTGTATTTTCCGTTGGAAGCAAACTGCATGGTTTTGTAGGTATTTCCGGATTTTACTGTATACCATCCGGTCTTTCTTGCACCATTCGAGCCTAAATAATATATCGCACCATTGATCTTTTTTAATTTATTGGTAACTTTTTTACCTTTGATGTAGTAATAATACTGACCGCCCTCTTTTTTCCAGCCATTTTTAACAGCTGCTTTTGCGGTTGTTGTGGTTGCTGTTGTTGCCGCCTGCGCACACACTGTGCCAAATGTCAGGCAAAACAGCATTATGATCATGAGAACAAGCTGTGCGAATCTTCTCTTTTTCATGGTTTCTTTTCCTCCTGTTTTAAAAATCTTCATACCCGGTGATAATTATAGCATTGCTCTGATTTTCTTGCAATATAATGTATAAAATACATTATCTCCTCCAATACTTAACATATCTGAAAAATAAAGGAGGTTTTTCTATGCTTCTCTTTTTTCTTGTATTCTTCGGACTCCAGATCTTTGTTCTTTTCTGCTGTGCCGCTGCAGGAAATGACGCCGCTTCCCAGGAACTATCTGACCAGGAACAGCTTCAGTTTATCGCAGAATGGAAAAAACAACATCAAAAAAAGGACGTCTGCTGAAGAACGTCCTTTTTGCTTTGCAATTCTATTCTCCGTTCATATGATGATACACACCAGTCCGCCTTTGCTGTCATTTACGATCTTCTTCATAGTATCCTGAAGCTTCACCTGACTTTCTTCGCTGATCATGGCCAGCTTGTTCCGGATTCCGTCTTCCACCAGCTGCTGGACGGATTTTCCGAAAATATTGGTCTCCCAGATACTTTCCCCTCGCTCCGGGCTTTCTCTGATATACTTTATCAGATCCTCCGCCTGCTGTTCTGTACCAACGATCGGAGCGATCTCCGTTTCGATCCCCGCCCGGATCATATGAATGGACGGACTTTTTGACCGGATCTTTACTCCGAATTTATTTCCCTGACGGATCACCTCAGGTTCCTCAATAGTGATCTCGGAAAGCTCAGGCACCACAACCCCATACCCTGTTCCTTTTACCGCTTCCAGGGCAGCCTGGACTTTTACAAATTGTTCCTTCATACCGGCAAGCTCTTTTATGGTCTGGATCAGTTCATATTCGCTTTCCATGGATATCCCGCTCATTTCACTGAGCATCTGATAATAATAAATGTCTTTTACTGCAATCCGGATACGGACTTTTCCATCGGAAAGACTGACCTGCTCAAGCAATGTATCTTCCACATATGGACTTTCCAGATATACTGATTCTCTGCTTACATCACGCACATGAGTAAGTCTGGTCATCTTTTCCCGAATCTCATTTAACAGAGCCGCCTTTACCTCATGTTCCGGAGAAAGCATCTCCACCCATCTGGGAACAAAAAGCTCTATCTCACTGACCGGGAATTCATAAAGAATCTTCTCCAGGATCCTGGTCACATCCTCTTTTCGAAGCTGTTCACAGTTGACTGCCAGAACGGATACTCCAAATTTCTCTTCCAGATGTTTTACAGTTTTTCCGGTTTCCTCACTGTAGGGAGTCTGAGAGTTTACCAGGATCAGAAAGGGTTTTCCCTGGACTTTCAGCTCTTTTATCGTCTGCTCTTCTGCCGGAATAAAATTTTCTCTTGGAATTTCCCCGAAGCTTCCGTCTGTTGTGACTACAATTCCGATGGTGGAATGCTGGCTGATCACTTTTTCCGTCCCGATCCGGGCCGCATCATGAAACGGGATCGCTTTTTCCTGCCATGGTGTTTTGACCATCCGTTCCCTGCCTTCTTCCACATTTCCGGATGCATCCTTTACCAGAAAGCCCACACAGTCAATAAGCTTTACCCGGATCTTCTGGTTTTCCCCTATGGATACCTCCACCGCTTCTTTTGGAATGAATTTTGGTTCTACGGTTGTGATCATTTTCCCGGCACCACTGAGCGGCAGTTCATCCTGAAGCTCTGCTCTTTTTCCCTCACTAAGCGCAGGCAGTGCCACCAGTTCCATGAATCTCCGGATAAATGTGGATTTCCCTGTACGGACCGGGCCCACAACCCCTATGTAGATATCCCCGCCCGTCCGTGCCTGGATATCACGGTAAACCTGAAAGTTTTCCATATAAAAAAGCCTCCCTGCATATACTGGCCTGTAAGCTCCGGAAACCATCTGCAAAAGATAATTCCCGCATACCACAGTATATGCCCGGAAGGCTTCTTATATGCTGCTGTTCATCAGGAACAGCAGCCCTTTGTATTTCTCACATCAGTCTTTAATATAAAACTCATTATGAAGCAGATGATGCTCCTTGCCCTTGAGAAGTCCCTCATAAAGCTCCAGAACCAGTGGGTTCTCATCGGATTTCTTGATGATCATGGTATTGTCTGCATTGTACAAACCTCTTGCTCTGGCTGCCTTGGTTCTGTCACCGGATCTGGTCGGCTGACCTCCACCCATGATACATCCACGGCGGCATGCCATAACCTCGATCAGATGATAGTTTGCCTCGCCGTTCTTTACACGTTCCATAACGGTTCTTGCATTTGCAAGGCCACTGGCTACGCATACATTGATATCCATTCCCTTGTACGGTACGGTAAATTCCTTGATTCCCTCTTCACCACGAACACCGCACTCTGCAATCTCATGCATGGCTTCCTTGCTGTGATCCGGGCTCAGTCTTCGAAGAACTGCCTCGGTAACACCACCGGTAACACCGAAGATAACGCCACCGCCGGAACCAAATCCAAACGGCATATCGCATGCTTCCGGATCCAGTGTTGCAAAATCAAGACCAACGTTATCGATCATGCGGAGAAGCTCTGTGGTTGTGATAACGATATCGGTATCCTGCTCGCCATCGGTAAAGCTGTTGGGGCGGATTGCCTCTGCCTTCTTGGCTGTACATGGCATAATGGAAACCATAACGGTCTTCTTGCCTGCTGCATGCTCCGGATCACGGAAGTATTCCTTGATAACCGCAGACATCATTCCCTGTGGGGAACGGCAGGTAGAAATGTTCGGAACATATTCTTTATATTGATCAGTGATAAACTTCACCCATGCAGGACAGCAGGAAGTCAGAAGCGGAAGATTCTCACCCTTCTCCACTCTGTTTAGGAACTCCTTGGTCTCTTCCATGATGGTAAGGTCGGCACTGAATGTGGTATCGTATACTTCGTCAAAGCCCATTCTGTGAAGCGCGTTAACGATTTTACCCATAACACTTCTGCCTTTGGCAAGTCCGTAATGATCACCAACTGCAACACGAACTGCCGGTGCAACCTGTGCAACAACACGAGTATTCTTATCAGCCAGTGCATCCCATACTTCATCCATATGTGTACGGATGGAGATCGCACCTGTCGGACAGTAAACACGGCACTGACCACAGTTTACACACTGTGTCTCAGCAATCTTTTTATTGAATGCAGGCATAACCATGGCTTCTGTTCCACGGAATGCAAATCCAAGAGCTCCGATTCCCTGAAGCTCCTCGCAGGCACGTACACAGTCGCCGCAGAGGATACATTTGTTCGGATCACGGATGATGGACGGTGAACTGTCATCGATCTCGTGCTGTTCTCTTGTATTTTCAAAACGGATATCCCGCACGCCAAGGCGATGTGCCAGCTCCTGCAGGATACATTCGCCGCTCTTTACACAGGTTGTACAGTCACGGCAATGTGCTGCAAGAAGCAGCTCCACGATCAGTTTACGATATTTCTTAATACGGCCGGAGTTGGTATAGATAACCATTCCGTCTCTCGGCTGCTCGGAACAGGAGGCAAATGTTTTGCCTCTGTCATCCTCAACTGTACAGAGACGACAGGCACCAAAGGTGGAAATCTCTGAATGATAGCACAGTGTGGGGATATTGATACCGGCATTCCTGATGACTGTCAGGACATTTTTTTCGTCGGTGAATTCTACTTTTCTTCCGTCAATTGTCATTGTACCCATAAGATATCCTCCCTTCTATGCTTCCACATAAATCGCATCAAAGTTACAGTTATCCTTACAGGAACCGCATTTGATACATACGTCGTTATTGATTACATGTGGATGCTTGATCTTTCCTGAAATCGCACCAGCCGGACAGTTCTTCGCACACTTGCCGCAGCCGATACAGAACTCAGGATTGATATGGAATTGACGGAGCGCCGTGCAGACCTTCGCACGACATTTCTTATCTACGATATGCTCTACATATTCGTCACGGAAACGCTTCAGAGTACTGATGACCGGAAGCGGTGCACTCTTACCGAGTCCGCACAGGGCCATGCTCTGAACCATGTTTGCAAGCTCTTCCAGCTCATCCAGATCGGAAAGCTCACCCTTACCTGCAACGATTCTCTCCAGGATCTCAAGCATACGTTTGGTACCCTCACGGCAGGGAACACATTTACCACAACTCTCACGTTGTGTAAAGCTCATGAAGAAACGCGCAACCTCTACCATACAGGTATTCTCATCCATAACAACCAGTCCGCCGGAGCCCATGATGGCATCCAGCTTCTTAACAGAATCAAAATCAAGCGGATGATCGATCTGATCGTCGATCAGACATCCACCGGAAGGACCGCCGATCTGTACACCTTTAAATGCAGCACCGCTCTTAAGACCGCCGCCGATGTCATAAATGATATGACGGAGGCTTGTTCCCATCGGCACCTCGATAAGGCCGGTGTTCTCAATGGAACCGGTAAGTGAGAAGGTCTTTGTTCCGGGGCTTCCCTCTGTACCGATGGTGTGAAACCAGTCAGCACCCTGAAGGATGATCTTCGGTACGTTGGCATAAGTCTCTACGTTATTGAGGACGGTAGGCTTACCCCACAGACCCTGCTCGACAGTTCTCGGAGGTTTTACTCGAGGCATACCTCTGTTGCCTTCGATAGAAGCAGTCAGGGCAGAACCTTCACCACATACGAACGCTCCGGCACCGCGATTGATATGTAAGTGGAAATTAATACCGGAACCAAGGATATTATTACCAAGAAGGCCATAGGACTCTGCCTGCTCAATAGCCATTCGAAGTCTCTGTACAGAAAGAGGATACTCGGCACGCACATAAATATAACCATCTTCTGCACCTACTGCATAGGCAGCGATCACCATACCCTCGATCATCTTGTAAGGATCACCTTCCATTACGGAACCATCCATAAATGCTCCCGGGTCACCCTCATCACCGTTACATACTACATAACGGACTTTTTCCGGCTGGCGTGCAACCTGTGACCATTTCTTGCCTGCAGGGAAGCCTGCACCGCCACGGCCGCGGAGACCGGACTTCGAGATCTCGTCGATAACACCCTGTGGGGTCATCTCAAAGAAAGCCTTCGCCATAGCGGAAAATCCGCCTACGGAAATATATTCATCAATGGACTCTGCATCGATCTTGCCACAGTTCTCAAGAACGATCCTTGTCTGCTGGTTCAGGAACGGAATGTCACTGGGATGTGGACAGGCCTCATCATTATGACGATAAAACAGACGCTCAACAGGCAGTCCGCAGATCACGGTCTTCTCTACGATCTCGCGGCAGTCGTCTACCTGAACATGTACATACTGATAATCATAGGGCTCAATTCTCATAAGAGGACCAAGTTCACATAAGCCCTGGCATCCGGTCTTAACGATTCCTACATGAGGAACATCCTTCTGCATCTCAACCGCAACACCCTCGATTCCCTCACAGAGTCTTGACATTTCTTCATAAATCTTCTGAGCACCGGAAGCAATACATCCGGTACCGGAACAGACGAGAACACGGCAGGTATAGCCATCAAGATTCTTCTTAACCTCAGCCTGTTTGTTTTTCAGATCTTCCATACTGGTTATACTCATACGCTCTCACCTCTCAATTCATTTAAAAGCTCAACAGCCTTCTCAGGAGTCATCTTCGGGTGAACTTCATCATTTACAGTCAGTGTCGGTGCAAGTCCGCAGGCACCAAGACAGGAAACTGTCTCAACGGTAAACATCATATCATCTGTAGTATGCTTCTTATGACTCAGTCCAAGTTCCTTCAGCATTGCTTCCTTTACAGGCATGGACTTACGTACATGACAGGCAGTACCGTCACATACCTTGATGATGTACTTGCCCTTCGGCTCAAAGGAAAAGTTTTCATAGAAAGTAGCTACACTGTACGCCTTCGCTTCTTTTACACCAATCTGTTCCGCAACATAAGTAAGAAGCTCTCCCGGAAGATAACGGTACTCAGCCTGAATATCCTGCATGATCGGAATCAGTGATGCAGCTTTCCGGCCGTAGTGCTCGATGATCTCGTCCGTTTTTCTGTAATACGTCTGGTCTAACATTCGGTTCCCTCCTTGTTTCTCATAGATTTTCCACTTGATCAACCTGTTCCACTACAGGTTAATGCTTTAACACTCTGTCAGTGCCGCGCATTTATGCAAATCATTATTTTGCACTATTTCATGCTTTTAATTATAACTTATATCGTCATTTTTCACAAGCAGTTTTTTTTGCTTTTTTCAGAATATATCGAAATGTTTACAACGGCTTACTGATTTTATATCTATTTTCCATAAAATATGTTCAATTTTTAACAGCTTTGATAATAAAGATACAAATCTGCTCTTTGTTTCTGCCCCAAAACATTAAATCCGGTTATTGATTTTATTTCTCAATTACTTTAAGATGGATAAAAAGTGCGTGGAAAACATTTAATTAATTTATTTTGTAAAGGAGAACATCTATGCGAAATCTTGACACACCAGTAAAACAGATCCGGCGAAAGATTTTTACCGAAATTGCTAAGATCGGATTTGAATCCACGGACGAATCAATGATCCATGATATCGAATCCATTCCCTACAATATTGTAGAGGAACGCGCGAAATACCGCGAAAGCATCTATCGTGAAAGAGCTGTTGCAAGCGAACGTGTCCGTCTGGCCATGGGACTTTCCCTCCGCCCGGAAAATCGTTCCGTCCACCTTACCGATGGCGTGAAGGCCAGCAACATTGACGAGAAATATTATGAACCACCTCTTATGCAGGTGATCCCTTCCGCATGTTCCGCATGCGAATCCAACAAATACGAAGTCAGCAACATGTGCCGCGGCTGTGTCGCACATCCCTGTTTACTCACCTGCCCCAAAGGCGCCATTTCCATGGTAAACGGAAAATCCTTCATCGACCAGGACAAATGTATCCATTGCGGAAGATGCAAAGCTGTCTGTCCTTACGATGCCATCGCCCATAAAGAACGCCCCTGCGAACGTGCCTGCGGTGTAAAAGCCATCGAGAGCGATGAACAGGGACGCGCCTCCATCAACCAGGATAAATGCGTATCCTGCGGCATGTGCATGGTCAGCTGTCCATTCGGAGCTATCTCCGACAAATCCCAGATCTTCCAGCTGTCCCACGCCCTTCGAGAAGGAACTGAGATCATTGCAGAAATCGCCCCCGCCTACATCAATCAGTTCGGCGAAGACGTCACCCCGGGCCAATTCCGCTCCGCTCTCAAACAGCTGGGCTTCTCAAACATTTATGAGGTAGCACTGGGCGCAGACATCGGCTGCATCTCTGAAGCACACCACTACGCCAAAGAAGTAGCAACCGGCCACCTCCCGTTCCTCCTCACCTCCTGCTGCCCATCCTGGTCAGTCATGGCAAAAAAATACTTCCCGGCTATGATCGACAACATCTCGCAGGAGCTGACCCCGATGGTGGCAACTGCCCGCATTGTAAAAAAAGAACACCCCAGCGCAAAAGTAGTCTTCATCGGACCATGCGCCTCCAAAAAACTGGAAGCCATGCGACATTCCGTAAGAAGTGATGTAGACTTCGTGATCACCTTCGAGGAACTCTGGGGCCTGTTCGACGCCAAAAGCATCACCCCATCCACCTGCGAAGAGCTCCCGGAAGAAACCCAGGCCGCAACCGCAGCAGGAAGAGGCTACGCCATCGCCGGCGGCGTAGCCGGAGCCATCGAAAACTGTCTGAAGGAATACTATCCCGATGTACCAGTCCACATCGAACACGCAGAAAGCCTTGCCGAATGCAAAAAAGTCCTCACTCTGGCAAAAGCCGGCAAGATCAAAAACTGCATGATCGAAGGAATGGCCTGCCCCGGAGGCTGCATCGGAGGCGCCGGAACCAACGCCGGCTTCGCAAAAACCTCCAAGGCCCTCAAAAAATACGTAGACAGCTCAGAACCAAAACTCCCCTCACAGGAACTGGAAAACCTGGAGTTGAACTAAATACCTCAAAATATTCGTAAGTGCTTCAAAAGAAGGCGTAGTGCATAACAGAAGTTTTTTTGTTATACTCACTACAGATTCATTTGAAGCACTTTTTATTTCGTATTTTAAGCCTGCAGGTATCC